>WQRI01000057.1 GCA_009786825.1 Bacillota bacterium | reverse complement strand
AACACTCAAAACCGCCACAACCACCGCCTTATACCGACTTTGAAGCGGCGAATATCTGCCCGCATAAATTATAGCCACAAAAAACAAAACCGACAAAAGCCCTAACGAATACACAAACAACTCTGCCCTCTCGTATGCCAAAGTCTCTGCCATAAAAATTATGTAAGTTGCTACAAACCTAAACGGCATAAATATTATACCAATAAAACCTAAAAAGCCACCCAAAAAACCAATCGGAATTAATATTGTAGAGAGCAAAAGCATTACAATAGTCGCCCCATAAATAAGTGGCAAAACTGGCAACACAATAATCCCGCTTACAAGGCTGAGTAGCGGATAGTAGTTAAAAAAATGCGCAGATGCGGGAAGCACACCCACAGACGATGATATACATATCGCAAAAAAGTTAGCCTTTTTGCTTGGAATATTCGCGTTAACTTTTGCTTGCACTACTACATCTTTATCAGAGCCTAAACCTTTTATAAAACCCGCAAACTTGCTAAGCCACAAAGCAATCGGTCGTGTCAAACAAATTATCCCAAACACAACACTAAAACTCAACAAAAAAGCAATATCAAACAAAAACACAGGGTTCAACAACAATATAAGCGTACCCGCAAAAAACAATGTGTTTAAAGCATCAGTCCGCCGCCCCAAATTCAAACTGGCTATAAAAACCAAACTCATTATAACAGCGCGCATAACTGACGGGCTAAAACTACAAAGCCACGCATACAAAATAAAAATAATCGCAGAAACAATAAAATTTGCCCAACCCTTAATTCGCATTCGCCTAAGCAAAAAACTTAGCATCACACCAAAAATAGATATGTGAAGCCCAGATACAGCCATTATGTGCAAAAGCCCCGCATACCTAAAACTCTCTACAAAATCAGCCGACAAATACCGCCTATCGCCAAAAACTAAAGCATACAAAAAACCTGCCTCATCGGGAGGCGCAACTGTATGCAAAACGTAAGACCAATAGTCCTTAACCCTTAAAGAAAAACTAGAGCCATCTTGCTCTAGCCTACCCGCGTCCCACAGCCACACGTGAAAATGTATGTTGTTTATAATTGCATTCGTGTTTAAGTTGTTAAACCTAATAACCTCAGATGCTTGCAACCTAACCCCATAAAGCCTAATGTGATAGCCACTTCTCAGCGGAACAAGCGCGTCTGTGCGCATATGCACAGAAATTTTAGAGCCAACACGGCTAACCCGCCCAGCGTACGAGACTTCTACGCGCCTTACAATAAGCCTTTTGCCATACTCAGTTGGCGACACTTCCTCTATAACCCCGCCTATATTAACTTCGCTATACAAAAAACGGCTGTCGTGAAGCCGCTCTACCCGACCCATAACAACCCCAAAATAAACACCACCAACCAAAAAGAAAAAAAGACAAACGATTATAAACAAACCATTAGCCTTAAAAAATTGTTGCGCCCTAACATTCGCACCAACGCCAGTATCTTTAAAAACAACCAAATAAACAAAATTTGCAAGCAAAACCAAACCCGCAAAAACAACCACCCCAACAGCAAACCCAGCACTAATATACCGCCAAGCAAAAACAACAAATATGCCTAAAGCCAAAGCCACGCCAATCCCCACAAATTTACGCTTCAGCATAAAAATCTCCTACATACCAAATTAGTATTTTTCAAAAACAGTACTTCACGTACACTTCAAAATCATTCCCCCTTCCCCACAATTTATTCTAACAATTTCCGACAAATTTTGCAAGCGTTTTCAACCAAAAAATACAAAATTTTAATTTTAAAGCACAAATAGACAGTAGTTTGACTATTTGTGCTTTAAAATCTCTCGATTATAAATCTTTTTAAATTTTGTGTTTTAACCACAACAAGTGCTTTTCTTGTCTGGTATATCTAGTTTACAACACAAATCAACACACATACTATCACAACAATATTCTTCATTCCTATTTGCCGCACAACAATTTATAGGGCTTTCTGTATCAGGTTTACAACAAATAGGTCTACAACAATTTCGTGGCTCACTTTCACTTTCAAATGCTTCTTCAGGGGTTCGCATTAGCAATCTGCAATGAACACAGCCGGGACACCCGCAATTTCCCCAACAATCACACCACGTTATAAATATAGGACCTTCCCAACAGTTACAAGTCCTTGGCTGTGTAATTGTTACAACAAAGCTTTGTGAAAACCCACCCGCTGTTGCTGTTATTGTAACTTGCCCAACAGAGCGACCTGTAACCAATACTGTATTAGTATTTACATTAGAAAACGCTACCCTACCAGCAACCGAGGCAGTCCAAACCACATTCTCTATTGTTGCGTTAACAGGAACAGGTCTTACCGCTATGGCTAAAGACTGTGCTACATCTAGCGTGTTTATTGTAGTTACCGCTATATTTGTTAAGGGGGCAGGTGGTAGCAATTGTACAGTCAAATCAAACGCTCCATAATAATTGTTTATAGGTCTGACCCTAAACACGTGCCTAACATCTCTAACCAAACCGCTTATCTCAACATTTCCATTTGCCAGTTGCGTTCTTGTAGTTCCGTGCGGTGCTTGGGTGTGAACGCTTACTCTGTTATTAGTATTAAATACAAGTGTGCCACCTTGCCTTGGATAGAAATAAAAATCTATATAAGCATTACTCCTTTGTAAAAATGCAAGCCTATTAGTGTTAACCCGTATTCGACACTCGGGACAAGTACGAAATTGGTTATCATTTATGTATAATTCTCTTTGGGAATTTCCCCCAACAATATTCACATTAGTATCTGCTATATGAGCAACAACTGTACGATTTTGTCCTTGAATTAAGTCAAAACTAATTCCTGAAACTATTCTCGTTAAAACACCGTGATTTTTTGTATGCCCAAAGTAACCCGCGGCATAATGACCTCTACCTGTCGTAAAAATAATTGAGTTATTTGTATTTCTTTCCATCGAAAATAAGTTTACCGACCTCACAAAACCATTATTTTCTTCGTAGTTATCAATTGGAACACTTCTAAAATGACTCCTGTTTGGCGATTGTGGAATAAATGAATTCCTATAATGCGCAAATTGCTTGTTGCTTGCCAATATTCTTCCAAAACTACGAATTGTGCTTATGGGTAGTGGCGTTGGGTTTAAATCGTTAAGCAAATTCAAAACTAATTCCCCTGCCGAATAAACAAATACATCTTTAAAAAAATTGTTCGCATTAAAGTTTGCAGACACTCTGTACTGCCCATTGTGAAAATAATTTGCAGTATAAATAAAGTTGCCATCATCAATTAATCTCCTTGTAGTCCCGTGTGAAGGGTGCTGACAAAACGCTATGTAATTTTCATCAAATTGATTTGGTCTCGTTTCATTTGCCAAATTAAAAGAAAATGAAACATTGGTCATAGCAAAATTTGGGCTAGACGCTATTTCTAGCCTAATGGTTATAACATCTAAAATAGGGTCTAGCCTTCGCCTTGAAGAACAAATCCACTCGCCATTTCTAGTTGTAGGTGTTCTAACAAAACTTTCGTAATGAAACTGAAACAATGGTAAAACTCTTATAAAATCTCCATCGTACAACGAATTCCTAGGAGACCTTCCAGACAAATAGTTCAATTCAACAGCAAAAACAAATATTCGACTACTAAAATGCCTCGGCCTGCCATTTTGTGGACTGCTGAAATTTGAATGGTAGTGCGTTCTTATAAAAAAGCCCCATTCTCTACCAATAGAATAATGCATTCCTGCAGTCGTGAAAAGGCTTTGCGGTATAAATCTCACAATCTCATCGTTATGATGTGTAATATCATTATTGCCGGGATTTGTATTATGGTGAAAATTCGAAGGGTCATCTATAAAAAGAAACCTATTAGAATCTCTAGAAAAAATACGAGATATATTAACACGGGGATACTGTGCTAAACCTAAAGTTGGGACACTTCTGTTCAGTAGAATTGTGTCTTCTGCTTCTACCCTAATTGGGTCAAACTCATTCTCATCAAATATAAAATCAAACTTTGCAGCCATACTATTTCTTATTCGGTCTTCTGCTGAAATATCAGGTCTGTGAAAACTTGTTCTTTCTAATAAATAGTCCACTACATCTTGCCCAACTTCAGCAAATATATCGTAAAACAAATTTGTAGTTTGATTTATGTATTGTACCTGTATTACATCTCCTGCCATTTGCCTTGGGGTATGAATTAAAAGCGGACTATCACAAACATTTTTAAATAACGCAACTAGTGTTACTCCGCTATCGCAATTACCCAAATCTGCAATAACAAACTCATACCCTTGCTCGCCATAAACATAATAAGTGTAATTGCCTAGTACTAAAGTCTTATTACTGTCTACAACTACTTGCAAATTACCCGCAGCGTTTACAAATACTGTTTGTGCTTCTACTCTAACAACCCTATCTTCAATAAAATTATTTTGCCCACCAGCAAGCACAGAAGTTGCGCCTAGCGAAAAGAAACTAAGTAGCGAGCAAAACAAAATTGTTAAAATAGTACCTTTGATTTTTCTTTTTCTCATTGTTTATACCTCCCATTAAGTTGAATTTTATAAAAGACTAATTTAGCCGACAAAATCAGAAATTCTTCGAAGCCTACCGCGCTGCAAATTATCTTCCCACACACCTCCGGCAAAACTACCAGAAATTTGTTGTGCCCAAACAGCATATATATCTCCATAATTAACACTATTTCTTATGATTGCGTAACCGTTTTCATTTTTATTCAAGCCGACAATACCAAAAGCCCTATAGCCTAATACTGTTCCTATGTTCAATGCATACTCGACTAAGCCTAAATTAGATGCGGCTATGCCCGCAGCAAATGCTCTACTTGTATAGTTGTGTCTCGCCTTAACAAGAGCATAGTTTCTCACATTGGTAATTATACCTGTACTTTCCCTTGCAATTCCAGCAACTAAATCTGAACCCAAAATTAACCCTTTTACGACTACATTTTCTATTTTGCCAGAGTTTCGTACAACCACACCAAAAGCAGAAGCATTATTAAAAGTATTCCCCGTGGTGCTAACAAAATTATATACTTCAATGTCTAATACCAAATTTCTAACTATCCCCAGTTGTGCAATTCCATAAAACAATGCTACACTTCCACATCTAGCCACTGATTGACGCATACTCCTTACTAGATAAATATCTGAAATCAAGTGGTTATTTCCATTAAATATACCTGTGAAAAAAAAATGTGAAAAAACGGCGGTATTCGACACTCCTGCAATCATTTCAAAAGGCTTTCTTTCTGTGCTTTCATTGTCTAAACCAAGGCACAGTCGGTTTGCCACCAAAAAATTTGAAGTCATATTATACCTTACTTTATTTAAATCGCACAAAGTATAGATAATTTTATACTCAAGTCGTTCCAAGTGTCCTGCTTCTTCAATACCACCAAACAATCTTATCTCAAGACCAGACGCTGACTCTTCTCTTTTAGCCACTAATTCTAAAGTCTCCACATCTATATGCGTAAACTCTGGTAAAGGTGGCGGTGTATACCTAGTTGGCTCATTTACATCTCCACTATCACAACCACCAAAAACAAAAAGTGCAACCACCAATGTCACTATCAAAATCACGCTAACCATTTTTCTTTTTACCATAATACCCTCCTGATTTTTTTACTATTTGTACTATTATATCATTATAACAAAAGTTGGGTGAATTTGCAAGTATAAAAGCACATAATCTTGCAAAAACAAAAAACCCAAAAAATACAAAATTTTGAAACCTAAACGCAAAATTGTTTAACTATTTACAAAGTGTCCCTAAACAGCGGTTTTTCATATAATGGTATAGTAACTCAAAAAAATAAACACTTGGGTCACGGGGACGTGTTAACTGACCCAAAATCACTCGACAAGCCACACCCACCAAAACTCATTGCTCACCGCTCATCGCTCATCGCTCAAAAAATATGTTAGAATTTAAAGATGTAAGTTATAGATATTACACAAAAGAAGGCGAGACAATAGTGCTAGAAAACTTAAACTTCGTGCTAGAACACGGCGAATTTATAAGCATAGTCGGACCCTCAGGCTGCGGCAAATCTACCATTTTAAACCTAATAAGCGGTCTGCTTAAAGCCTGCTCGGGCGAAGTAAAACTTAACGGTCGCACACTAAACGGCATATCCAACAAAGTTGGCTATATGCTTCAGCACGACCACCTATTCGAGTGGCGCACCATATGGCAAAACATAATGCTAGGGCTTCAAGTACAAAAAAAGGTAGATGCAGAATCTAAAGACTATGCAAAAACACTACTAGAGCGCTACAACCTAGCAGAATTTAAAGACTACTACCCGCGCCAACTAAGCGGCGGTATGCGCCAACGCGTAGCCCTAATTCGCACACTTGTGCTAAAGCCCGACTTGCTTCTACTAGACGAACCATTCTCGGCGCTAGACTATCAAAACCGCCTAAAACTATCCGACGATGTATTCAATATGATAGAGCGCGAAAAAAAAACCGCCATACTGGTAACTCACGATATAGCAGAAAGTATCTCACTTTCCGACCGCGTGCTTGTTTTAAGTGGCAGACCCTCGCGCGTAACAAAGCAAGTTAATACCAACCTGCGCTCGCTCGGCACACCGCTAAAGCGCAGAAAAGCCCCCGCATTCCAGATGTGGTTTAACGAAATCTGGCAATCTATGCAAAATCAGTAAGCGTATGCAAAATAGGTAAGCGTATGCTACACCCGCTTTCGCAACAAATCTCGGCAGCGAAGCAAAATTAAAATTTATGGAAACAAACATCTCTAAAGGGTATGAAATATTTCTACGTAGGTTAAAAATAGAAAAGTTAATCATCTGGGCTGTTCGGATAGGCGTTTTACTAGCGCTTGTCGGGCTGTGGGAATTACTCGTACGGATAGACTTTTTAGACGGCTTCATTTTCTCCTCCCCCACAAGGATATACAGACAAATATCAATACTATTCTCAGAGCATCAACTATTTCATCACATATGGGTCACGCTATACGTGTGCATACTAGGCTTTTTAATTGCAACCTTTTTAGGCACGCTCATAGCCATAATTCTTTGGTACTTCCCGCGCGTGAACAAAGTTTTAGAACCCTATATAATAACGCTTAACGCGCTTCCAAAAGTAGCCTTAGGTCCTGTAATAATTATATGGGTTGGCACGGGTACGAAAGCCGTAATCACAATGGCTGTTTTAATTGCAATAGTTATCAGCATAATAACAATGCTGAACGCCTTTTTAGAAACATCGCCAGAAAAAATAATGCTAATGAAAACTTTCGGCGCAAACCGCCTGCAAATACTACAAAAACTTGTGCTTCCCGCTTCCTACCCCGCTTTCCTGTCCCTTTTAAAAATAAACGTAGGTCTTGCGTGGGTCGGCACAATTATGGGCGAATACCTATCCAGCAGAGCGGGGCTAGGCTACCTAATACTACTAGGTCAACAACTATTCCGAATGGATCTTGTAATGGCAAGCATAATAATACTCTGCATCCTAGCAACCCTAATGTACGCAAGCATAGCCCTACTAGAAAGACTAGTAGCCAGAAAATCCTAACGCAACCAAAAAAGGTTTTTCGAAATTTTCGAAAAACCTTTTTTGGTTGAGCGGTCAGCGATGAGCGAACAGCGGTCAGTTCTTCCCCGCGTAAGCGGGTGTAACCACTTTCCATTTTCAATTTTCCATTAGAATATTGTTCAATGTTCAGTGTTCAATGTTCAATTAGTTATCTAAGCCCCACTCTTCCATATCGTTTTTTCTGCGCGCTCTTATCTTGCTTTGCGCTACATAACCCGCTGTACCCGCTGCACCAACACCTGCTACACTCAGTGTGCCGATTATTATGTTGCGTGCTAGGTTGCTGCCGCCATTCTCACTTGGCACGTAAGGTATGTACCATACTGCGAAAAGTAGTAGTGTGTCTAAGCCTGCTTCTAGGTCGAAAAGGTGCATTGGTATTAGAATTACGTACTCGCCGCCGTTAGTGCCACCACCATTAGTATATCCGCCTTCGTAGCCTTCGCCGTTGTACTCTTCGCTTCCGCCATTGCTTCCACCATTAGCCACAAAAGTTGCCCCTAACAACTGACCACCCCTAGATAAACTCCAGCCGTGGAATATTGCGCCCTCTATGTTGATTTGCAGCATCGGCAGTATGTAATACATTGCATCTGCAAAGTGCATATCTACGTGTGTCATACGCCTTTGCCCAAAATAATGCTCGCACACTAGAATTATACGCACATAGCCGTCTTGAATTTGCGGTAGGTCTAGTATGCCATCTTGTATTATACAAGATGCTGTTCCGCGCGTGACAAATATTGTAAACTCTGTATAGAAACTTGCGTCTATTGTAGACACCGCGCGTATTGTAGCAACACCTACGCCATACGGCAACACTTGCACAAAGCCGCCGATATCCGTAATTTTGCTAGAAGTAACTTCGCCCGTCTCTGCGCATACTTCCGCACCATTTATGCGAATAACGCTACTATCAGAAATTGTCCACACAAACTGAGTTGTCACATCGCCACTTGTCGCCACATTTAAACTAAGCGTTAAAATTTGTCTTACCGCAACATCAGACAGCGTGTAAACACCATCGTTATACTCTAGTGGAATTAGCATTGCAGTTTGCTGCCTAACAACACCGTCACCCAAAATCTCTACGCTATCTAGCGAAGCCTTAGTCACACTTATTGTAAAAGTTGAGTAAAAGCCATTGCTGTTGTTTGTGGCTCTGATTATTGCCGTGCCTGCATTTACTGCCCTTAGCGTAACCAGAACACCAGCACTTCCTAAAAATTCTACTATCTCACCGCCGCAAGAACTTGTCCAAGCAACACCCGAAGCCGCCGGACGCCCTCCAACCCACGCGATTAACTCCACCATAGGCAAGTGAATAGCGTCCGGACGCGGCAATCTGATATGCATTTCGTAACTAAATACGCCCTCGTTCCGTCCGGATATGCGAACAGATGTCGCACCTTCTTGCTCTATCGTAAGCGTGAAAATGCTAGACTCAACACCGCAATATACGCCCACAGCCCAAATCGTGAATACGCCCGCATCAAGTGGTCTAAGCGTTACAACGCTTGTTAAAGGCTCTGTGTTGCGTATGTTATACAGCGCCACCACATTTGGCGTGCAAACAACCCACCTAATCGCGCCCGATACACTAGCGTGCGAAACACTTACAAGAGCTTGCAAATCTATAGTCGGACGCCCCGCTACTTCGCTTGACGCGTAAGGAATTATAAGCGTACCCTCAGACAAACCGCCCGCTACAGCACTCACTTCTATACCCGAGATTGCGCCTTGAGAAACTGTGATTTGCCTGCTTGCAAACTGGCTCGGCGTAACTACAGATGTTGCCGTAATTGTAACCGCTTGGCTAAAACCTGCAAGCCCTCTATCTCTCGCACGAACACTCACGCTGTTCGGGTTTGTGCCATCTAATATAAAGTAAACAAATTCGCCTACTATGCTCTCTATCCCTACCCCCGCTCTCGCGCCACAACTAGATGTCCACACAACAGCGCTATTCGTACCGCCACCAACACCACCAACAGTCGTCGCCGTTAGTTGAGTTGTTGGGAAGTCTGGTGTTAAAAGCGGACGCGTATTAGGCACAACCAACTCGCTAACACTCGGCGCGCTAACGCTTACGCTAGTCACAACCGCCGCAACAGACTGGTCTACAAATATCCTAAAAGTACCAACAGCACCAATTGCCCCAACCGGCGTTGCCGTTATTATAAATGGTCCGCCCTGCAATAGTCCCGTTACTCTAAGCCCATTCTCTGTTAGGCTAAACTCTAAAAACATACTCGGGCTACCAAGCATCGCCCCGCAAGACGACGTCCACGTAACAAGTTGGCTAGTAATATTATGCCCGTCAATGTGCGCACGCAAATCTACAAACGGCAAGTCACTAACATCATAAGGTATAACAAGCCTACGCTCTGTCGAAGTATTTTGCTCGCAATAAACGCTTACACCAGTCGCAACGGACGTGCCATCTCTCACAACAACAATCTCAAACGCATACGGCACATTCGGCGCAGTAATGCTTGTTGCAACAATTGTAGCAACACCCTCGCCCCGCACGGTAAGCCTGCCCTGCGCATCTATCGTAGCAACGCTAGTGTCGCTAGAAGCCCAAGTAACGCC
>WQRI01000056.1 GCA_009786825.1 Bacillota bacterium | reverse complement strand
CCCCCCCGCTTGCCCCAACACCGCTTGCCCGCCCACTTGCTCTTTTAATATAGCCGCAAGCCGAGCCTATCTTTATAAAGTCGGCTTTAGATGCTATTAAGTCTACCACACAAATATCCACGCTTGTAAACACTTCTTCTGCGTTGATTGACAGTAGTCTATTCACACTAGACAATATAAGGTCGTTCTCAAAGCCCGCCTTGTAAAAGTTTTCTACAAGCGTAATCGCCGTGTTAGACGCCCGCCTTGCCAACTCGCCACTTCCCATACCGTCACACACAGACAACATAAATCTATCTTGCCCAACGCGCAAAAACGAATGTACATCGCCCGAGAGCGCGCTTCCCGCCTTAGCCACACCCGCAGCCCCAAACACAATGTCTAAACGCGGCGCGCTTCTTAAATGCATAACCACAAGCCCGCCGTCTCGCTCGCGCGACGACACAAGTATGCGCTCGCCCATAATTGCCGACACCACAAAACTAATGCTGTCTCTGTGCGCGTCACTCTCGCGAACCACCACGCTAACATTCGTGATGTCGTTACTATCTTTATACGCAACCACTTCCAGCGCCACAATGCTTAGTATGCTTAACTCTTCCATAATTCTGCGCTCTCTCACTAAATCGAACTGATACGACAAGCGACTTTCCACACTTAACTGCTTTAAAATTTTGCCAACACCGCCTAGTTGCTCACCAATTAAAATCTTAGAGTTATCCATATTCGTAGCCATAACAATATGCTGTTTGTATTGCTCTACCAAGCCGTTCACAATAGAGATTAGGCTGTTAATTCGCACACAGCGCTTTGTAAGGGTCATCGGAATATCCAAAACCGACACCCTACCTTTTTCTACGCCGATATCCACAACGCTAGAGAAAAGTTTGTTTGTCTCGTCACCCAAAAACCTTAAACACTTTTGCTCGCTCGCGCAATCTTTACAAAGGCGGGTCGCAACTTCTGCGCTCATAAGCGCTACCGCCGCCCCCTTATCCATTTTGCCGCGCTTAAGCCCCGCAAAAACTTGGTCCATCTCAAAAAACACATCTGCCATTTCAGATAACTTTCTAGCCATTTTCTCACGGCTTCTGTTTATTACAGACCTTGTAGCAACCCTTTCACTAACGCCGCCATAGTTGTTTGCAACATAGTTTCTAAAACTAGTCGGCACGCCCAAAAACAAAAGCCCAGCAAGCGCAGTCGGCACTATGGCAAGCCAAATGTAAGAAGTGCTTCCAAATATAAATATAAATGCCACATCTATTGCCAAAATACTAAGTACGCAATATATTTTGCTATCGCCCTTAAACGCATTTAATACAAGCGCGCTAACACAAAGTAGTGCTACAAAATGCAAGTCTAAAAACGCGAGAGATGCGCCCAGCCCAAACGCAACCGCCATACCATATGTAAATTGAGAGCCAAAAACCCAATAACTTACCAGCACGAGCGTCACGCCCGCAAACTTAACTAAAGCGATAGACGCCGGCAAGTAATAATAACCCGATGCGGGCAAAACGCCGCTTAAAAATGGCAGATAAAAACTTGCTATGCAAAAGCCAAAAGCCGCCACCAACCCAGCAAGCGCAACTTGCTCATCTACAGTCAGTTTATACTTAAGCCGCTTTACATAAACGGCAGACACTATGTTAATTGTGCTGAGCGTAAAAATTAACAGCAAACTTATATAAATAGCAGCCCGCGTAAGTACAATAATGCTACCGTCACTAATCACAAAAAACAAGTAAAGCCCCTGCGCCAAAAACACATAAAGCAGTAAAAGCGCCAAACTCAAGTTTTGCCTAAAATATTTATGCGCCAAATAAAATGCACCCAAAATTACGCTTTGGCTTGTGGCTATAAGCAACAGCCCAAAGTCGAAATGCGCAAACAAATTAGCAAGTATAAATAAAGGCACTAGCGCAAAAACATTTTGCTTTATAAACAAAAGCGCAACAAAAACAGCAAACGAAAAAGGCGAGACTTCAAAAAAATTCACGCGAGATAAAACCAAAAACGCCAAAAAATACACGGCGTACTTAGCCACCACTTGCGCGTTAACAATGCTTGCCTCAACATCTTTGCTTCGCCTACTACGCCCGCCAAATGCCCCAGCCTGCCCCCTAACAATTTGTCTTTTAGTTAAACTCTGCGCCATAAACTCTAATCTCCTTTATATATTTTTGCGCCCAAAGGTAGCGGGCTATTTGCTTCGTGTACACCACCGCAAAAGCCTCACGCATATAACTTATAGTATACATCTTTACACGCGCAAAAATTTTTACTTCGTGTCGAAAACCCTTGTATAACTTTGTAACCAAAAAGAGTTTTTGAGGCTCGCCTCAAAAACTCTTTTGGAATGAATAATGAATAATGAATAATGGTTACAAACCATTATATGCCCTACGTTTGAACAGTTAGAAATAAGTGTTGGGTCACGGGGACGTGTTAACTGACCCAAATCATTTGGTCATTCTGACCAACGGGAAGAATCTAGGCGCAGCCGCACTTTCGCTTCGCTAGACCCTTCACTACGCTCAGGGTGACAACTATATAAGTACTCTAGTAAATCTTTCCCGCGGTAGCGGGTGTAACACCTGTTACTTGTTACTTGTTATCTGTTACTTGCGCACGCACTTGCATTAGGTATGGGTTTTGTTTTAGTAGGGGGATTGCTATTAGGGCTAGGGTTATGCAGACTGCTGGTTGAATTAGCCCAAAAAAGAAGTCTGCAACTGCGTAGTGCCAACCGAATATAAGCCACACATACCAAAAATAACCTACCACCATAAAGGCAGAAGCGGTGGCAAAAGCCACCACCATTTTTGGCATTGTAAAGTTGCCCCTAACAATTAAGCAAACTATTATTGGCATTGCGCCTTTTATAATAAATGTTGCGGGCGCGAAGATGGGCAAGCCCATTAGTATATTTGCAAGAGACGAGCCTACAGCGCTTGCCATAGCGGCTTTGCGTAGCCCCAAAAAAAATGCCGCCGCAAAAATAAAAAAGTCGCCCAAATGCACAATACCAACCCCGCCCGGAATTGGTAAGCGCAAAAGCCACGTGGCTAAACATATAAGCGCTGCAAACATTGCAGTATAAGCAATTTTAAAACTTTTCATAAAAATCAATTTTAAATTTTAAATGTTGAATGTTTGAATTCATTAAATGCAAGTACGTTTGAGCAGTCAGAAATTTGCATTTGTATGCAATTTGCAAATAAAACATCTTGCCCGCGCTATGCGGTGAAACCATTAAACATTAAAAATTTAACATTTAACATTCCACGTTAAGCGTTATATTTTCTATTAATTCTTGCTCTAGTCTTACTGAGTAGTTTTTGCCTACGTATAATATATCGTATTCTTTTTGCAGTAAAATATTATCCTTTGCATCTTTAACTGTTAGTGTTACATTTTCTAGTTGTGTTTTTGGTCTGAAGTAGATGTATACATCTTTTGCACCTTTGGTTATTTTTTGCGGAACTACGTATGCTAGATTGCTACAAGTTTTTACTGATATGTGTTGGGCTTTTGCGGGCTGGGTTGATATGTGTTGATTGTTTATCTGCGGGGCTTCACCTACACCTTGCCCGCTACTTTCCACAACACCACCGCCCCCTAGTGCATACTCACGCGCAAAGCCCCCAACATCTTCTGCCTCGAAGCAAACCGCATCTACGCTAGAGTGTATGTGAAGCCCATCGCCGCATATAAAAAAGCCTTCTACGCTTCCTTGGCGGCGCTCGTCTACTAGCGCCCCGCCAGACGCTTTGTCTATCACAAGCCCCACTTGCTGTACCAACTGATTATCTTGCGTAAGCCCAACAGCCAACAGCACAGTATCACACTCTACAAAGCGTTCGCTCGCCATTATTGGCTTAAGCGTTTTGTTGCCTTTGCTGTCTCTCGCGCCCGTATCCACATCTGCTATGTATACGCCTTCTACACGGCTTTTGCCGATTATTCTTGTGATTGTTGTGCTTGTTAAAAGCGGTATGTTATACTCATCTAAGCATTGCTCTTTGTTTTTTATAGAACCCCTACAGTAAGGGTATTGCTCTGTTACCATAATAATTTTAGCGCCCCGCAAATGTAAAAGTCTTGCCATTGTAAGCCCTATGTCACCGCTTCCTAAAATCACGATGTTGTTGCCAACTAAAAAGTCGTAGTTGTTTAAAAGTTTTTGCGCAAGCCCCGCCGTATACACGCCCGTTGGTCTGTTACCCGCAACGGAAGTAGATGTAGACTGCACGTTTTTTTCTATACAACCACTTGCAATAATAATAGCCGCCGCTTGCAACTGAAGTAGCCCAACGCTAGAGCAAACCGCCATTACAGACTTATCTTTTTGAAGTTTTATAACCGTGGTATTCACATACACGCTTACATTGCTTTTTTTAAGTCGGCGAATAAGCCTTTTGGCAAACTCTGTGCCTTGCATATTTTTGCCGAAATATTTCTCGCCAAAACCAAAATGCATACACTGATTAAGTGTACCCCCAAGTTTTTCATCGCGCTCTAACAGCGCTACACTCGCCCCACCGCCAGACGCTTTAAGCGCCGCCGCTATACCTGCCGGTCCGCCACCAATAACAACTATATCATAATGTTTCATAACTTTTCCAAATTACAATTTACAAATTACAAATTACAAATGCTACATTTACTCAACACCTTGTGCGTTTGAACAGTTGAAGTTTGCTTTTTTTAAGCCTAACTTTTTGAGCCGTTCAAAAGTTTTTGTGTTAATGGTTAAATATTTGTACATTGTAATTTGTACATTGTACACTTATTTCTTTCCAACCTTGCTTATTTTTACTTTGCGCTTTTTGGCGATTAACGCCATTATTTTTGCCTGACAAAATGCCCCTTGACAACTGCCCATACCTGCCCTTACGCGCCGCTTTATCGCATCTGTGCTTGTTGGCTTAAGTGGCGAGTTTACCGCGTCCATAATCTCGCCCTCAGATATTGTCTCGCACCTACACACAATTTTTGCGTAAGAGGGGTTTGCTTTTATCCTATCCCTTAACTCTATCTCATTCATCTCTGTAAAATATTTTGCGCGCTTACGAATAGGGTTAAAGTTGGCTTTATCTGTTGCCTTTTTGTTTATGTGTGTTTTGTAAAGCCCCTTAACATACTGCGCAATCGGGTAGGCTGCCGTAAGACCGGGCGAGCATATACCGCCAACTGTAATAAAGCCACCCACTTTATCAGACACTTCTATAACAAAATCGTCCCCACTTATAAACCTAACGCCCGCATAAACCCTTATCATATTATCCCAGTTTATGTTGTTAACCATCTGCGATGTGCTAGCCACAATTAAGTCTAGCCCATCTCGGCTCACACTTGTGTCGAAGCCGTCGTCTATATCTATGGCTGTCGGACCAAACAAAACGTTACCATCTACTGTTGGCAAGACTAATACGCCCTTGCCAAGCGGGCTTGGTGTTGGGAATATAATTGTGTTTACAAGCCCCTTTTCGCTTAGGTCTGATACGAAGTAATCCCCCTTTCTATACTTTTGCTCTAGCGCTTCAGCGCCCGCTAATTCGTTTATAATACTAGCGCCCGCCCCCGCCGCGTTGATAATACACTTAGTATAAAAGGTTTGGTTGCTAGCCGTGTGTAGTCTAAACTTAAAGCCCCCTTGTGCTTTTTCTAGCCCGCCTAAGTTATCTATCTTAACAACTTCGCTGTTTAGATAAACTTTAGCGCCGTTTTGCATAGCGCTTTCTGCAAGGGCAATTGTTTTCATATAGGGCGATATTATACTAGCCGTTTTTGCCCATAGCGCGTGTATATAGTCTGTTTTTAAGTTTGGCTCTAACTCTCTTAGTTTTGCGCTTCCTATTATCTCTAGTCCGCTTACCCCGTTTTCTAAACCTTGGTTGTAAAGCCGTTTAATCTCTGTAAGGTCTGCGCTTCGCCCAACAACTAAAGAGCCTGTGTTTTTAAACGGAACTTCTAAATCGTGACACAAGCCTTGTGCCATTTTGTTGCCCTCTACGCAAAATTTAGCCTTAAGTGTGTTTGGCTTGCAGTCGTACCCGCTGTGAATAATTCCGCTGTTGGCTTTAGACGCCCCGCAACTTACATCATCAAACTTTTCTAAAAGCGCCACCTTTAAATTTAAACTAGATAACTCTCTTAAAATAGCACAGCCAACAACCCCACCGCCAATAACAATAACATCATAACTTTTACTACGCACACTTATATACTATCAAAACAAACCCAAAAAGTAAAGTAAAACAAAAAAGGTTTTTTCGAAAAAAAACCTTTTTTGTTTAATTGAACACTGAACATTGAACACTGAACAATGATTTTTATTCCCCGCGCTAGCGGGTGTAACATTTGTAATTTGTACATTGTAATTAGTAATTTCTAAATGTAATCCAAAAACGCTTCCCTGTCATTAAATATGTGCGTTAGGTTTTTGATTACTGTCTCGCCCACTCTATTGCCGTCTGTCATTCTGTAAACTCTGTGCCTTACGCTTGCTAGAATATTTTTTGTTGGCTTAACAAATGGGTGTACTCTCGCATCGTGCAGTATTTGGTCTGGTCTGGTAGAAAAATTATCTCTTAAAAAATATAGCCTTATCGGTGTGCCTGCGTTTATCCCGACAATCTCGAAGTTTGCTGGAAGCACCGCCCAATTGTTAGGGTTTTGCACAGCCGCGCCACTTGCATCTACGCGTCCCTCACTCGCACTCGCCCCGTTAAACTGAAAGTTTTTTTCTACATACGTTGCGCCACCAACCGATATGCCTACTGTGTGCGCCGTGTTATCTAAAACGTTTGGCATAACAAACTGTGTAGAAAAGCCCGGGTTTAAGCCCGCAATAGCCCTTATGCCAAATATCATTTGGTCGTTATCGAAAACCGGGTAAGACAAACCACCGATTGTCCCGCTTCTAGATGGGAATGCGCTACCGCTATAGTTTGTTAAAGTGTAGGTTACGCTTCGCGAAGCAAAACGGCTAACAATTTTGTATTGCTGAGTCTCAAAGCCCGCACCGCTCTGTGTGTATAAGCGCGCCGCCCTAAAACTAGAGTGCGGTATAAAGTTTTGTCCGTGTCGCCCCCTATAAAATATTGTAAGCGTCTCTATAATGTCTTGTCTTATAATCGTAACTTCTACCCCCTCAACTGTCTGCACATAAGTTAGGGGTTGGTCGTTCTCGCCATAAAGTGTCACTACCAAAAATGTATGAAGCATATACCCGCTAATCTCGCCCGTTGTGTCTGCTATTGCGCCGTCAAACTTGCTTGCAACACTTACATAGCCCGCCTCTACAAACTCATTTATATTAGCGCTTACAGATAACTCGCTATCTAGCCTTATAATAGTATTTGTAAGCGTACCGCGCCCACCAACGCGGCGCGTATCCCCGCTTCCTGTGTAGCGCTCTACACTATATTTTGTAACTTCAAAACTATACCAAGCGTCATCAAACCCTAAAACATTTGCTCCGCCACACGCAGCAAGCAAAAAGCCCATAGCAGCCATAAGACCCGCTAGTGTAAGCATTTTAATTCTAATAAACAATTTTCTCATACAACAATTATACACTAAGCGCAATAAAAAAACAAGTGTTTTAACAGCACTTGTTTTTAAATTTGTTTGATTTGCTTTACTAAATCGGGCTTTATGCCTTGTAATACTTTAGGCTTGTTCGCGATTTCTCTTAGCAGACTTACTAACTATTTTTGTAATGTTTTCTTTATGCGTACTTGTTTTACTTGTAACACGTTTATCTGTAAGTTTGTCTGTAAGTTTATCCCTAAGTTCATCTCTTAGCCCCTTGTTCTCTTCTTTTAGTTTTGTAATCTCACCGCGCAACTCTTCTTGAAGCGCGTAATTTGTTGCTAGCGTTTTTGTAATACTCTCAAGTGATATAAAAAACTGCTTAGGGCTAGCACCCTTTATATTCTCTAGAGTAGATGCAATAGTTATTAAAGACGGCAAGTAACTAAGTTTTGTCTCATCTGCCCCAAAGTCTATACTAAGCGCTTTGTTAAAAGTGTGGCGCTTGTAGGGGTTGTAAAAATTTGCGCCCTCTGCTTTAAGTTCTTTCATTGCGCGCTCTACAAGGGGCGGATTATTTAAAAGCGTGCTTCTGTATTTGTTCTGATACCTAAGCATACCTTGCTTGTCGCCGCCTATCTCGTATGTCACGCTTCTAACGCTTTTGCCCTTGCCTTGCTCTCTTAAAATGTGCTTAACCAAATCTAAAACTTCGTCTGCACCAAACGTAACAAACTCAGACTTTTTTATATCTTGTATGCCAAGTTGCTTTAGTTTTTCGTGAAGCAATGTGTGAGTGTCTTTACCCTTGTTTTGCTTGTCTCTTTCCCCGCGGCTATCTTTACGGCTTTGTCCAGTATTGCCCCGCTTGCCCTGCTTACCCGCCCTTGCGCTAGCACTACTCGCACCGCCACCTTGCCCACTCGAAGCACCTTGCCCACTAGCACCACCTACACTTTTCAGCCACTCGTTATACTCGCGTATTTTTAAATAGTATAAATTCCTAATGCTATTAGGCTGTTTGTTATATTTGTTGGCAATGTTTATAAATACGTCCTTTAGTGAAGTATTATTTTCTTGAGCCTCGCGCGCTTGCTTAAACAAATCTTTCACCTTAATCTCTGCCAATTTTTTTTTGCTAGACTTTATAGCCATTCTCTACCCTCCAAAAATGTTGCTACCTTAATATATATCTAAATAATCTTTGACAAACTAAACCAAAAGTATACCTAATTATTTTGCCTTTATTTGCATATATATAGACTATGTTAATACACGTTAAAAAATCTAAATTAGGAATGGTGCTTGTAGACAACCAAATATCAAACACCACAAACTTAAATAAAAATTTGCCAAACTCGACTACAATAAATTTGCAAAACGGGCGAGATGTTTTTGTGTCTTTTTTGCCAATAGACAGTACCCAGCAAGCGTCCGTTATACGCCTTACAAATATGGGCGACAAAATTATAGTTAGCGGACAAGGCGTAAAAACAACGCGCCATATAAAAAGCGGTGTTACAGCATTTTACACCATAGAGTTTTTGCACACAAGTGAGATTGAAGCCCCCGCAAAAAACAATCCGCCCCAACCCAAAAAAGCGCCCACAAACAAACTGCTTATAGGCTATGCTTTTTTTGATTATATGCTAGATAAGCACTACGAAAAAGCGCTTACATACCTAGCCCCCTCTCTTAAGCGCACATCTAGCACAAAAATGTTTAAAGAATATTTTGGCAACTTTAGCCGTGTCAAACCAACAATGTTAGAGGGCTTCAACCAAATAAATACAATAGCGCTACTGAGCAAAGAAGAAGACGACCTAGCCAACAATACAATATACAGCGCCAAAAGTTATATGCTAGAGATTATAGATGGGCTGATAGAAAATATAAATTTAATTTAATTTTTATCAGATTTTACTTGTAAGAAATGCGCAAAGTGTGGTATAATATTATTATACACATTTACTGCACAATATCTAAATATTACACATTTAAGCGTTGCTCTTTAGCAACCTACACGGAGGATATACAAATGGATTTTTCTAGACTAGATGTAGGCTTTCTACATACGGTATACATTATTTTAATAATCAGTTTAATACCAATTATCATTTTTACTTTTTGGGCGCAATGGCGAGTTTCATCTGCGTTTAATAGGTTTTCGCAAATTATGTCTAGGCGTGGCATAACGGGCGCTCAGTTAGCAGATGCAATTATTCAGCGCAAAAATTTAAACACCGCGCTTAAAATGCTTCCGCCCCATTCTAACCCGCTAGAAAATTATTTCGACCCACGCGATAATTCTATTGCACTCTCTCAACTAGTATTTAGTTCGCCAAGCATAACTGCACTTGGCGTATCGGCGCACGAAGTGGGACACGCGATTCAACACGCCGATAAATATCTACCATCTCGCGTAAGAAGCGCACTAGTACCCGTTGTAAACTTAGTCACACGCATTTCTATGCCTATTGTAATGATTGGCTTCTTGCTTTTGTTGTTTGCAATAATCACACCGCAGTTTGCACTTGTGTTTATGGTTGCGGGTATGGCAATGTACGGCGCAAGCACAATATTTATGCTAGCAACGCTTCCCGTAGAGTTTAACGCAAGCCGTCGCGCAATGGCAATGCTTAGTGAGAGCGGGGCGCTAGACCACGAAGAGCTTAGAGGCGCGCGCACAGTTCTAAACGCAGCAGCAATGACTTACGTAGCAAGTTTTCTAGTATCCCTAACCTACTTCTTAATATTCTTTGTAAGAGTACTAATAATACTAGCAGCAACAAGACGCTAGCAACCAAAAAGGGTTTTGAGCCACGGCTCAAAACCCTTTTTGATTGAATGAATAATGAATATTGAATAATGGTTACAACCCATTATATGCCCCTACGTTTGAACAGTTAGAAATAAGTGTTGGGTCACGGGGACGTGTTAACTGACCCAATAAACGTCATACTGAGCGTAGCGAAGTATCTAGGCGAAGCCGCATTTTCGCTTCGCTAGACCCTTCGCGTTGCTCAGGGTGACAGTTATATAGGTACTCACGTTAATCTTTCCCGCGCTAGCGGTGTAACATTTGGTTGCTTCGCAAGGTTGTAGTTTAGTGTTTAGTCTACCATTGAACAATAGTGCTAGTTTTCAAGTTTAAGAAAACTTGCGCTTTTTCAACCAA
>WQRI01000055.1 GCA_009786825.1 Bacillota bacterium | reverse complement strand
ATATCACGCTCCTTTTAAAGCAGTAGCGGCGGGCGATAATCATAGTTTGGCGCTAGACACTGACGGGCGTTTGTGGGTTTGGGGGGCAAGTTTAAGCCTACAACTTACGAGCGTAGCAGTTGGCAGTACAATTGCTACACCAACGCGAGTAAACGTAGACACGACATTCAGCGCAATATCAGCAGGCTATGGTTTCGCACTTGCAATAGATGCCACAAACAACCGCCTACACGCGTGGGGCAGTAATTCAGATGGGCAATTAGGTATGGGTAGTGGCAGACCAGAAACACAATTTAAAGCAATTGCTGCGGGCGTGTCTACTAGTATGGGAATATCAACATCCGGCGGGCTTTACGTTTGGGGCTTTAACGGCGAGGACAGTTGGGGCTTTGATGGTGAGAGTAGCAACTTAGGCGGCGGGGGCTTCTTAGGGGACGGCACTACAACAAACAGGCGAAGCCCAACAAGAATTATGTCGCCTACCCAGTTTAAATACATAGCAAACGGCGGAAGCCACAAACTAGCAATTTGTATAGATGGCTATCTTTTCGCTTGGGGCAGTAACTTTGCTGGGCAGTTGGGAGATTGGTCTAACACAGATAGGCGCACGCCAACACAAATAACAAACGCTTTGCGCTTTCAACAAGTAACTGCGGGTATAAATCATAGTATGGCGCTTTGCGTTAATTATAACCTTTGGGCTTTTGGCGATAACTCTTTTGGGCAATTAGGGGACGGCACACAATCTAACAGGCGCACGCCAACGCCTATAATGTCGGGTACTAGGTTCAGCGCAGTATCAAGTGGCGGTTCGTTTACAATTGCGCTTCAAAAAGCCGCACCACCAGTAGTACTGCCAGACCCAACAGTTACAATAACAGCAGAAGACAACCACCTTTTAATACCATACCAGCAAGTAGACCAGCCACCAATAGTTATGCCAACTCTACAACTATCAGCGCACATAACGGGGCTAGAGCAAGGTAACATACAAAAAGTGTGGAGCGTATCGAACAGCCAAGTTGCTTCTATTAACCAAAACGGCTTGCTAACAGCAGTAGGCGCGGGGGAAGCGGTTGTAACGCTTACTCTTAACCAAAACTTCACAGCCACATTCGCAATTTACATAACGCAAGAAGACCCACCAGATGAATACTACTATTGCTATTTCGGCTGTTGCTACGACGGTTATGTATACCTGCCGGGCATTGGTATGCCGGGCATAGACCCAGATGTATGTCTTTGCGAGTGCTACTACTGCGGAGATGACTGCTACTACTGCGACGACAATTGCTATTTCTGCGAATATTGCAACTATAACTGTTGCGACAATGGTGGCGACAACGGCGGCGGCATAATAGGTCCACCACCAGACACAAACATAGGCGGCGGCACAATACAACAAAACAACCGCATAACAGACCTAGATGAGACAACCCAAATGATAATAGCAATATCAGCAGGCGGCGGCGTAGGTCTTGGCTTAATCATAGTAGTCAGAATAGCCAGAGCCATCAGACTAAGACGCCCCTTCAAAGATTTTTAAAAAAGGTTGACATTTTACCGAAATTGGTATATACTACGTAGTGTTCGGGTATATTTAAAATCAAGATAAAATTTAAGGTAAGCAGTGAGGTGATTGAAATGAATACAATAGTATTAGAATCTGAAAGAGATATTCCTAAAATAAGAAATGCATTAGTAGGTAAAAAGCCAGCAAAAGTAAAAGTTGCAGATGCTATTGGCATCTTAGTTACAGAAGAAGAATTTGCTAATTGGCAAGCAACCCTAAATCACGGGCATAAAATACCAAATGCAGAAACTTTAGTAGCATTTCAAGAAATAGAAGATATGAAACAAGGCAAAATACCTTTGCAAACTATAAAAGCAAAGGATATGATTAAGTGGTTAGATGAAGAAGACGAGGAGGAAGTCTAAAATGCGTACAATTTCGTACTCTTCTAAATTTAAAAGAGATTACAAGTTGATGAAAAAAAGAGGTAAAGATTTGTCGAAATTACAAATAGTTGCAGAGTTGTTAGAAGAAGGCAAACCTCTAGATAGAAAGTATAGCGACCACCCACTAATAGGTAATTACAAGGGTTATAGAGATTTACATATAGAGCCAGATTGGCTACTTATTTACAAGATAAGTGGTAATGAAATAGAATTTTACAGAACCGGTTCACATTCAGATTTGTTCTAACACTTGTTTTGTTAGTATCAAGTTAAGACTTCTAAAAATGTTATATTAGCATTATATTTGCAATATAAAACATAAAATAAGAACGTGAGTATTAAATTACTTGCGTTCTTTTTAATTTTAGTGTACAATATAGGGTATGGCGAAAAATTGCGGGGTGTACAATATAGGGTATGGCGAAAAATGCGGGGTGTTGTGACTTTATGCTTTGGGCTTTGAGTTTGTTTGCGCCCGTTTGTTTTCGCGTTGTCCTTTAAGGGTGGTTTTTTGAGAAGTGGTTTTGTTAGTATGCTCGGGCAGGTTGTTGGGCGTCAGAATTTATTTGAGAATGTAAAACTTTGCGAGTTGACTACAATGCGAGTTGGGGGGCTTGGTAGGGTTTTGGTTAAGCCATTAACTGATGCGCACTTGATTGATGTTTTGAAGTTTTGTAGTATTGAGGGGATTCCGTATTTCTTTTTGGGGCGGGGCAGTAATGTTATAGCGCTAGATTGTGGCTTTAGCGGTGTGCTTATAAGTTTACAGCATCTAGATTATATAACTTATGAGAGTGGCGGGCTAGATTTTACGGCAGGAGCAAGACCTAATGGTCGTGGTGGTGGCTGGGTCAGTGAACACGTCCCCGTGACCCAAGACACTTTAGCCGGGCAACAATGTGGTGAGAGTGAGAGTTTTTTGGTAAGTGTTGGGGCTGGGGTTTCTACAAGTGTTTTGGGTAGGCAACTTGTTAACAGGGGGCTTACGGGGCTTGAGTTTTTTGTGGGCTTGCCCGCTAGCGTTGGCGGTGCGGTTGCGCAAAATGCGGGGGCTTTTGGGCAGACTGTATGCGCAAGTGTTGTTAGCGTAGTTGTAATACATAACCAAAAAAGACGCATAATAAAAGTTGAGAGTAACGCGCGTGACAATGCTATATTTAGCCAAACTAACGCGCATAGCAACAATGCTTTATTTAGCCCGACTGAGAGCGGGGCTAATGCCCTAGGTTGCAAACAGAATACAAACATATTCGGGTATAGGACTAGTATTTTTTTGAGAGAGCATTTGCCTATTGTAGAAGTGAGATTCGGTTTGACTTTTGCAAATTCTGTAGAAGGGCAGCAAGCACACTTAAAGTTTATGCTGGATAAAAGGCGACTTACTCAACCGCTAGAGTACGCTAACTCTGGCAGTATTTTTAAAAACTTGAAGTGTGATAGCGGGGGCGATATTTATGCGGCGAAACTTATAGATGATGCCGGGCTTAAAGGTTATACAATTGGCGGGGCAAGCGTATCTGAGAGGCACGCAAACTTTATTGTTAATAAGGGTGGGGCAAGTGCAAGCGATGTTGTAAAACTGATAGAGCATATAAAAGCCGAAGTTTACAAAAAAACGGGCATAGAACTTAAAAAAGAAGTTATAGTTTTGAGCGACAAAAAAGGTTAAAAAAATAGCAAAGACAAAGAAATTTACGTAGATTTGCTAGCGACAAAAAGTTTAAAGGTACAAATGTTAGAAAATAAAGATACAACAATTAAAGATGCAGAAAAAAGCGACACATACAAAAGTGATAGCAATGTGATTTTTATTGACCAGAACACAAGGTTTTATGGCGACTATCATACGCATACGACCTATTCTCACGGGACAGGCTCTATTTTAGACAACGCAAAAGCGGCGAGAGATATGGGCATACGCGAGATTGCCATTACAGACCACGGCTTTTCGCATATGATATACAATGTAACGCGTAGGCGCGTGAGCAAAATACTTACAGAGATAGAAAGCGCAAAGGCTGAGACGGGCGTTAGCATACTATTTTCTACCGAGGCTAACTTTACGGGTAGCGGCGGCTTTTTAGATTTGCGCGAGCCAGACTTAAAACAGCACGACATTATAATTGCAGGCTATCACCACCTAACGTGGCCTAGGCGATTTTTGCGCGATGGCTTCGGTTTTTTTCTGCCAAATCATTTGGGTCTTATTTTTGGGGCTAGCAAAAGGCGCAAACAAAAAAACACGCAAATTGTTTTAAAGGCGCTAGAGCGCTACCCAATAGATATTCTAACGCACCTTAACCACTCGTGGAAAGTGAACCTTGTAGAAATTGCTAAGGCTTGTGCAGAAAACGGCACGCTTATAGAAATTAACGGCAAGCGCATAAGTTTTACGTACGAGCAATTCTTACAAATGGCAGAAGTTGGGGCTAAGTTTATAATAACTTCAGATGCGCATTCTGCCTGCCGAATAGGAGACTTCAAACTAGGCTTAGACTTTTTAAAAGGCAAAGAAATACCAGCGGGCAGCATAGTTAATATAAATGAGCGCCCAAAGTTTAGAAGCGAGAAGTAGCAAATCACAATGTACAATGTACAAATTACAAATGTTTTATTTGCTTATAACCTAATCAGTTGAACAGTTGCAATTTGCTGTTTTATACAAATTTTTGTTAAGACACATTGCAGACTGTTCAAAGTTTTTGCTAATTATGAGTTTAACATTTGTAATTTGTAGATTGTAATTTGTAATTTTATAATATGTTCAGTAAGCGTGTTAAAGATGAATTGAGAGAGAATATTCCACTTGTTTATGCTTGTTGCAAAAGTGACAAAAACGTAGGCGCAAAAGAGTGTTGCAACAGGGCTTTTTTGCGGGATATGTTTTTGAAATTTGGCACAGTAACCAAAAGGGCTTATAGCGACGCCACAGCCAGCACAAGCGGAAACAATCACCTAGAGTTTGTTGTAGTAACCGACAAGCAAGCATACGAGATTTTATCCGTTTTAGCAAGCGTAGATATAAAAGCCAAAATGGTTAGGCGCGGCAAAAAATATGTGGTTTACATAAAAGGGGTGGATACAATTGCAAACGTGCTAGGGCTTTTGGGCGCTAGCAAAGCCTATCTAGAACTAACCACTCAAAAAGTTACTATGCAAGTAAGGGCAGATGTTAACAGACAAAAAAACTGCGATACAGCCAACATCAACAAACAAATAAGAGCCGCCCTAAAGCAAGTAGAGGCTATAAACAAACTAAAAGCAGACGGCAAATTTGGGCTTTTAGATGAAAAACTTATAGAGTTATGTAGCGTAAGGCTAGAGAATAAAGACGCTTCAATAGAAGAGATTGCTACGCTTTTATCAGACAAACCAACAAAAAGCGGAGTAAACCACCGCTTCAGAAAGTTATTAAAACTAGCCGAACTTTAAAAAAACACCCACAACCACCCACACGAAAAAAATATGTCAAAAGAATTTATACATCTACACGTGCATACAGAATTCAGTTTACTAGATGGCGCTGCACGAATAAACAAACTTTTCGAGGCTTGCCACGCACGCGGTATGTCTAGCATTGCTATTACAGACCACGGCAATATGTACGGCGTTGTAGAGTTTTACAAGCAAGCAGAAAAGTTTTATAAAAACACGGGGGTTCGCATCAAGCCAATTATAGGGTGCGAGTTTTATATGTGCGAGAGCATAAGCAAAAAAATCCCCAAAGAAGATTTTGCCCACCTTGTGCTTTTAGCAAAAAACGAAAAGGGCTATAAAAATTTAATTAAGTTAAACTCTATTGCCTTTATAGAGGGCTTTTATTACAAGCCACGCATAGATATGGATTTGCTTGCGGCGCATAGTAGCGGGCTTGTGGCGCTGTCTGGCTGTTTGTCTGGTCATATACCTAAAGCGCTTTTGATGGGTGATTTTGACGGCGCTAAGATGTGGGTTTCGCGCTATAAAAAACTTTTTGGCGACGATTTCTATATAGAAATTCAAGATCACAATATGGGCGAGCAGCGCCTTATAAGAGAGCCACTAATTCGCCTTGCGCGCGAGACAAACACAAAACTAGTAGCAACAAACGATGTGCATTACATAGAAAAGAAAGACGCCTACATTCAAGACATTCTAATGTGCGTGCAAACGGGCAAGCGTGTAGATGACATAGAGCGTATGAAATTTCCGTCCGATGAGTTTTACCTTAAAACATATCAGCAAATGCACAAGTTGTTTTCTGATATCCCAGACGCTTTAGAAAGCACGCTTGAGATTGCCGACAAGTGCAACGTAAAACTAAAATTTGGGCAAGACTTACTTCCAACATTCCAGCCACCCAACAACAAACAGCCATACGAATATTTGTACGAACTTACAATGGCGGGGCTTAAAAAGCGCTACGACAAAGTAACAAAAGACATTAAACAGCGCGCAGTTTTCGAACTAGAGACAATAAGAGACCTAGGCTTTGTAGAATATTTTCTAATCGTGTACGACTTTATAGACTACGCAGAGAAAAAAGGCATATCGGTTGGGGCGGGTCGCGGTAGTGGCGTTGGCAGTATGGTAGCCTATGCTTTGGGTATAACAAAAGTAGAGCCGCTTCAATTCGGGCTTATTTTCGAGCGCTTTTTAAACAGAGAAAGAGTATCCCCGCCAGACTTCGATATAGACTTTTGCTTTACAAGGCGCGGCGAAGTTATAGACTATGTTACAAAAAAATACGGAGCCGAAAAGGTTGCGCAAATAATAACATTCGGAACACTAGCGGCGCGCGCGGCAATAAAGGATGTTGGGCGCGTGTTATCTATCCCCTACGGCGAAGTAGACCGCCTTGCAAAACTTATACCATTCTCACAAACTGTTAAACACAGCATACATAGTTTGGTTAATGCAGAGCGCTTAAACAAACAAAACAAAGACAAAGCCGAAAGCGGCGAGAGCATAAAAGAGATTCCCATAATCAGAGAGCTTATAACAGCCTACAACGAAGACGCGGCGGCGCGCCAAATACTAGATGTTGCAATGCAGATAGAGGGTATGCCGCGCAACACAAGCACTCACGCAGCGGGCGTAGTAATCTGTAAAGACGACATCTCAAACCACATACCGCTTCAGCGAAACGGCGAAGATATCACAACCCAATTCAATATGAAAGAGGTAGAAAGCCTAGGGCTATTAAAGATGGACTTTTTAGGGCTTAGAACCTTAACCGACATACAAGAGACAATCGGGTTAATCTATAAATACACGGGCGAGAGAGTTATTTTCGACACAAAATATAACGACGAGAATGTTTTTGCGCTTATTGCCGCGGGCGAGACAGAGGGCATATTCCAACTAGAAAGCCCGGGTATGAAAAGGCTTATGGTAGATATGCAGCCCAAAAATCTAGAAGATGTTATTGCGGGCATATCGCTTTTCAGACCGGGACCAATGGCATACATTCCAAAATACATATCAGCAAGACGCAACCCAAAAAACATCACATACACCCACCCAAAACTAGAAAGCATTTTAAAAAACACATACGGCGTTATTGTATATCAAGAGCAAGTTATAGAAATAGTTCAGCGCCTTGCCGGCTTCTCACTTGGTATGGCAGATATTGTAAGGCGCGCAATGGGCAAGAAAGACCCAAAAGAGATGGCAAAAATGCGCAAGATTTTCTTAGACGGACAAGTTGAGACAGTAGATGGTAAAGAAGTTATTAAGGTAGAAGGCGCGCTAAGGCGGGGCGTAGACAAAAAAACAGCCATACAAATATTCGACGATATGGAAGCCTTTGCAGAATACGCGTTTAATAAGTCTCACGCGGCGGCGTACGCGGTGTTGTCTTACCAGACTGCCTACTTAAAAAGATACTACCCGCTCTACTTTATGGCAACAGTAATAAACAACCGCATATCAAACTCTGATGAGATTAAAAAATATATCTCACACCTAAAAAATAAAGACATAGATATTCTACCACCTTGTGTAAACAAATCAGACATTTTGTTTAACGTGTCGGGTGAGTCTATAAGGTTTGGGCTTACCGCAATAAAAAGTGTGGGCATACCAACAGCAAAAGCAATAGTAGAAGCACGCGCAGAGGGTGGCGACTTTAAAGATTTATACGACTTTTTCAGCAGGGTAGACCTAACCTTTTTCAGAAAAAACACAATGGAAGCGCTGGTGTCTGCAGGCGCGTTCGACACCTTTAATATGCCAAGAAGCGTGATGTATAACGGGTGGGATATCCCATTCAAACTTATATCATCTCAGCGCGCAGCAACCGCTAAGGGTCAGTTTTCTATGTTCGATAGCATAGATGATATTGCATTCACAAAAATAGAATATCCAAAAATTAAAGAGTGGGCAGAGCCACTAAAACTAAAGTACGAAAAAGAAGTTTTGGGCGTTTATATATCTAACCACCCGCTTAACGCGTACGAGAGTTACATAAAAGCCAGCCCGCATAACTCGGCTTCGTTTGTGTTCGAGTTAGATGAAGAAGGTCAAGTAGATGCACAAATATTGCAAGACTTCGATAATCTAAGCGTAAACTTAATCGGCATAATAACGGGCGTTAGAAAAATTATTACAAAGCAAAATAAAGAAATGGCTTACTTCACGCTAGAGGATATCTACGGGCAAGTAGAATGCATAGTGTTTAACAAAAATTATATGGCGCTTCAGCCACTTCTTATAGAAGACAGTATAGTTACAGTAAATGGCACAACAAGCACACGAGACGGCGTTGTAAGGGTTTTTGCAAACAACATAAGCGTTTTAGATACGGCAGTAAAAGACCAGCAACCAGACAATGCGCAGGTGCAAAGGCTTTATTTAAAGACGTTTTTCTCATTAAAAGACCCACCGCCAGAGTTTGCAAAAATAGAAAGCAAACTAGCAGCATACCCGGGCAACTCACCCGTAACAATATACAGCGAAGCAGATAAAAAAGCATACGCAACAAACTTCACAGTAGACTTTTCTACAGCGCTTCGTTGGGAACTACTAGAATTTTTCGACGACGAAGAAATGGTACTGAAATAGTGAACATTGAACATTGAACAATGAACAATGGTTAAACCCAACTTTCGAACAAATACATATTTAAGGTCATTCTGACCAGTTATATTGTCATTCTGACCAGCGGGAAGAATCTAGGCGAAGCCGTGTCAAATATTTCTCTGCGAAGCAGAGTGTAAACACTTTACACTCTACACTTTACACTTTACATTTCACATTATGAAACTTAACGATATCATAAATCTTACAATTACAGACCTATCAAGTAGTGGCGAGGGAGTGGCAAAGGTTAACTTTGCCCCCTTTGTTGTTTTCGTACCGCTCGCTTTGGTGGGCGAGATAGTAGAGGCTAAAATTACACTAATCAAAAAAAGTTTTGCAAGGGCAGAGCTTATCCGTGTAATTAAGCAAAGCGCCGATAGAGTCAGCCCTACGTGCGCTTATTTTGGTCTTTGCGGCGGCTGTAACCTTATGCACCTAACTTACGAAAAACAATTGCTGTTTAAACAGCAAAAAGTTCTACGGGCGCTATCAAAAATTGCGGGTATAGATGTTGCAGGTGTAGACTGCTACCCAAATAATAAAACAAAAGGCACTAGAAACAAAATTACTTTGCATAACGACGGCGCAGACCTTGGGCTTTATAAAAGGGGTACAAACACTATTATAGAAATATCTAATTGCGTGATGTACGAAAAAGACATAACCGCAACGCTTAAAAAACTCAGAAAAAACCTACACAAACAAGGCGCTAAAATAATACTCAGACAACTTCCAGAAAATATTCTAGGCTTAAACACTAAAGGGATTAGTGACAAATCGTTTATGCAAGTAAACAGTTACATACGCGACAAACTGTATACAGATGTACTAGATGTGATAAGCAAAAGTGAAGCGGGCAAAGCGGAAAGTAACAATAGCAAAGCAGACAAAAACAACAACGCGGGCATATCAGATAAAATCAACACAGACAAACCAAATATAATAATAGATGCTTACTGCGGGGTCGGAATACTTACTTCTTTAATTGCAAAGCAAAAATTGGCAGACAAAGTAATTGGTATAGAAATTGTAAACGAAGCGCACAAAGATGCAAACCAAATAGCAAAAGCCAACAAAGCAAAAAACATAGAGTTTATACTAGGCGACGCACTAAAAGAATTACCAACACTTTTACAAAAATACCAAACAGCCAACACAACCCTAATACTAGACCCACCGCGCACAGGGGTAGACAGTTTACTGCTAAGCAAAATTACCCAAAACCCGCCAGCCAAAATAATTTACATATCGTGCAACCCAGCCACCCTAGCAAGAGACCTAAAACTTCTAAAACACCACTACACCCTAAACAAAATAAAAGCCTACGATATGTTCACAAACACAAGCGAAGTAGAAACAATGGCTGTGTTAATCAAGCGGTAAGCATTCAGGGGTGAGCGGTCAGCGGTGAGCGAACAGAAATGAGCGAGCAGAGATGAGTGATGAGCATACAGTACTCAGCAGTAAGGGGGCAATCGTAACAACATAATATCGCTCAACATACAACATTCACTTAGGGCATTGTTAAAAAAACAATGCCTTTTTTCGTTGTCACCCTGAGCGAAGTCGAAGGGTCTAGCGAAGCGGAATTCGGCTACGCCTAGATACAACGCTGACGCTCAGTATGACAGTTGCGAAATTTTGGGTCAGTTAACACCTTCTCGCGTGAGCCAAGCACGAGCCTTTTTTGGTTGCGCAACATATTCAATTTAAACAAAAAATTTTATGTTTAATTTTATACATAAAAGTTTGTTGTTAATATTTGTTAATACTTTGTTCAAATGCTTGACTTTTTTTTTTTTTGATAAAATATACCTATACACATTAATAGTTTGTTAATAAATAT
>WQRI01000054.1 GCA_009786825.1 Bacillota bacterium | reverse complement strand
CTTATATACGAGCGCTTTTTAGCAAGTCAGATGACGCCGGCAAAATACGATAGTGTGTCTGTAGATATAAACGCAAGTAACTACATTTTCAGAGCCACGGGCAGAACACTTAAGTTTGCGGGCTATACAGCCGTTTACTCTAAAGAAGTAGAGAAAAAAGAGAGTGATGAGCCAGACGGCACAGATGAGAACAACAAAAATATTACGCTTCCGCCACTAGAAGTGGGGCAGAGGCTGAACCTAAACGAACTACTGCCAGAGCAAAAGTTTACTAAGCCGCCCGCAAGGTTTACGGAAGCGAGCCTTGTTAAAGAGTTAGAGGCAAAGGGAATTGGGCGACCATCTACTTACGCTAGTATACTTAACACGCTTACAAAGCGCGACTATACTACTAAAGATGGCAGAGCGCTTGTGCCAACAGACATTGGCTTTAAAGTAAGCGATGTTTTACAACGGTATTTTAACGCATATATTAATGTAGAGTTCACATCTCAAATGGAAGACCGCCTAGATGACATAGCGGAAGGGGGGCGCAACTGGAAAGACTTAGTGGGTAATTTTTACCCAAGACTTAAAGAGAAGGTAGATATGGCAAAAACGGACGAGTTTAAGCTTAAAGAACCACCAAAACCAACAGATATAAAGTGCGACAAGTGCGCAGATTCTGTAGATAAAAAAACTGGTGAGGTGCGCAATACTTTAATGGTTATACGAAAAACCAAAACGGGCAGAGAGTTTTTGGCGTGTCCGCGCTTTCCGCATTGCAGAAACGCAAAGCCGCTTACAGAGCCGGAAGTATCAGACACAGAGTGTTCGCTTTGCGGTAATATGATGGTTGTTAAAGAGGGCAAAAACGGGCAGTTTTTGGCGTGTCCGGGCTTTCCAGAATGTAAAAACACAGTTGATATGGGCGGTGGCGACCCTGTCGCAAAATGCCCAATGTGCCAGAAAAACGTGTTCAAGCGCAAAAGCAAAAGGGGCAGAGACTATTACGCGTGCGAAGATAATAAGGGCTGTAACTTCTTTGCGTTCGATTTACCAACGGGCGAGTTTTGCCCAGAGTGCAAAAAGCCACTAGTTTTAAAACAACTAAAAAAGGGCGACCAAATAAAATGTTCAGACACCAAAGGGTGTAAGTATGTTAAGTAATTTTATATTGAATACTGAACATTGAACAATTATTTCACGCTAGCGCGGGCAAAATAATTTGTTAAGTGTATAAACTAGCAACGGCAGATGTTCAAAAGTTTAGTTTTAGATGTTTGTAACAATTGTTCAGTGTTCAATGTTCAGTATTCAATTAAATAAGGAGTATCAAAAATGGAGATTAATAATTCGTTATACAAGGCAACTACTATAGTTGGTATAAAAATAAACGGTCAGACTGCTTTGGCGGGAGACGGGCAGGTAACATTTGGGCAAAGTTATGTTCAGAAAAAAACTGCTAATAAAATCAGAAAACTATATAACAATACTGTTATTGTAGGTTTTGCGGGCGGGGTTGCTGATGCGTTCGCGCTTTTAGATAAGTTTGAGGGTATGCTTCAAAAGTTTTCGGGCAACTTACTTAGAAGTTGTATAGAGTTAGCAAACCTTTGGCGCACAGACAAAACTTTCCGCCGTTTAGAAGCGATGATGATAGCGGCAAACAAAGATAATATGTATATACTATCGGGTATGGGTGACGTTATAGAGCCAGAGTATAACATAGCGGCTATTGGCTCGGGCGGTGCTTTTGCGCTTTCTGCAGCGCGCGCTTTGGCTGCAAACACAACGCTAACGGCGGCAGAAGTTGCTACAAAATCGTTAGAAATTGCGGCAGATTTATGCATTTACACAAACAACAACATTGTTTTAGAAGTACTAGATGCGGCAGCGCCAAAAACGCCACCTACTACAGAAAAGCCAAAAGAAGCAAAAAAGCCAGCACCAAAAACAACAAAAGCAAAAAAGTAATTTTGAAGTGTAAAGTGTAGATTGTAAAATGTAAAATGTAAAATGTAAAATGTAAAGTGGTTACACCGCTTACGCGGACAAAATAATTGTCCGCAGTAGTATACAATCACAAAATGTAGGCGTTCAAACGTTTTGCGTTTAATCGTTTGTAACAATTGTTCAATGTTCATTGTTCAATGTTCAATATTGAATGTTTAATAAATTTTAAGGAGATAAAAATGGGAATAGTAAATTTAACACCAAAGCAAATAGTTGCAGAGTTAGATAGATACATTATAGGTCAGCAAGATGCTAAAAAAGCAGTAGCGGTAGCACTTAGAAACCGCTTTCGCCGCTCGCGCTTGCCAGACAACATTAAAGATGAAATCACACCAAAAAACATAATACTAGAGGGTCCGACAGGGGTTGGTAAAACAGAAATTGCAAGGCGACTAGCAAAACTTGTTAGAGCGCCATTCGTAAAAGTAGAGGCTACTAAGTTTACGGAAGTTGGTTATGTTGGGCGAGATGTAGAGAGCATTATCAGAGATTTAGTAGAGGCGGCAATAAGGCTAGTTAAGGTAGAGCGCATAAGAGACGTTCAAGACAGGGCAAGAGAGTTTGCCGAAAAGCGCGTTGTAGAAGCGCTTTATCGTTTAAAAAACCCAGTAGAGACGCCTGATGCAACCGGTCAGACAGTTGCCGCAAAAGAGCAAACGCGTCAAGAACTTTTAAAGTGGCTAAGAGAGGGTAAGTTAGATGACACAATTATAGAGATAGACCTAGCGGACGAGCCTAAGCCTATGGAGTTAATGCCCGGCTCTGGCACGGCTATAAACATTGGCGAGATGTTTGGCGGTATGATTCCAAAGCGCCGTAAAAAACGCAAGGTAACAGTTAAAGAGGCTATAAAACTTTTAGTTGCGGAAGAGTCTGAAAAACTTATAGATAACGACAGCGTAAACGAAGAAGCGCTTCGCCGTGCAGAGCAAGATGGCATAGTATTTATAGATGAGATAGATAAAATTGCGGGCAGAGAAGGCAAGACTGGTCCGGACGTATCGCGCGAGGGTGTTCAGCGCGACATACTTCCAATTGTAGAGGGTTCTACAGTTTCTACAAAATACGGACCAATCAAAACAGACTATATACTTTTTATTGCGGCGGGTGCTTTCCATATAGCGCGCGTAGAAGATTTAATTCCAGAACTTCAAGGTCGCTTCCCTATAAAAGTAAAACTTAAAAGCCTAGCAAAAGAAGACTTTGTAAATATACTTACAGTACCAGAAAACGCGGTTACAAAGCAGTACGGCAACTTACTAAAGGTAGATAATATTAACCTAACTTTTGCGCCTGATGCGATAGATGAGATAGCAGAAGTTGCAGAACTTCAAAACGACATACACGAGAATATCGGTGCGCGTCGTTTACACACAATTATGGAAGGCTTGCTAGAAGATATTTCTTTTAACGCAGATGGCAACCACCCAATGATAAACTTGAAAGTAGACCGCAAGTACGTAAAAGATAACCTAAGCAAAACCCACAGCAGAAAAGACTTAAAAGAATACATTTTGTAATGTTAAATGTTAGATGTTAAATTTTTAATGCATACACACGTAAAAGCAAAACTTTTGAACAGTCGCAATTTTCATATGCTTGTAGTTTGCAAATATATTAAACGCGTAAGCGATGAAACAATTTAACATTTACCATTTACAATTTAACATTTTATTATGAAACTTCAAGCACCTAAAGGGACAAAAGACATTTTGCCGCGCGACATATATAAGTGGCATCATATTGAAAACTGCGTAAAGCAAGTGTGTCAGGTTTTTAACTTTAAAGAAATTCGTACGCCAATTTTCGAGCATACCGAATTATTTTTGCGTGGCGTGGGCGAGACTACCGACATTGTAAGCAAAGAAATGTACACGTTTTTAGACAAGGGGAATAGAAGCCTATCTTTAAAGCCCGAGGGTACAGCGCCAATTGTTAGGGCGCTTATAGAACACGGACAACTGCAAGAGTTACCGCAAAAACTATTTTATCTAACGCCGGTGTTTAGGTACGAGCGCCCACAGGCCGGCAGATACCGCCAGCACCACCAGTTTGGCGCAGAGTTAGTAGGCTCTGACAGCCCGCTAGCAGACTACGAGATAATCGTGCTTGCACACTATCTAATACATTTGCTTGGGCTGAAAGATGTTAAACTTCATATCAACACGCTAGGTTGCGCACCTTGTCGCGTAGAATACAACAAAAAACTTATAGCCACGCTTAAAAAGCAATCTAAAAATTTATGCGAGCTTTGTCTTACGCGCGTAGATAAAAACCCTTTGCGCGTGCTAGATTGTAAGGTTGATACGTGTCGTGCAACACTTAAAAATTTGCCAGACATTTTAAAAACAATTTGCACAGATTGCGAGACTCACTTCAGCACGCTTCAAAGCCTTTTAAAAGCCTCTAACATAGAGTTCGAAATAGACAAAACACTTGTAAGGGGGCTAGACTATTACACGCATACAGTTTTTGAGTATATCTCGGCAGACCTTGGCGCTAAAAGTACAGTTTGCGGTGGTGGCAGATACAACGGGCTTATAAAAACGCTTGGCGGTAAAGACACATCAGCCGTTGGCTTTGGTATGGGGCTAGAGCGCCTTTTAATAATTTTAGAAAAGCAAAATCTTATACCCACCCCCCAGCCACTAGATGTTTACTTTTGCTTTTTAAACGGGCTACACACGCACGAGTTTACCGCGGGGGACGGAAGCGAGACAAACTTATTACTAGAGGCTAACGCGCTAAGGGTTTATGGTTGTAGCGTAGAATATTGTTATGAACAAAAACCCCTAAAAGCCCAACTTAAGCAAGCAGATAAATCGGGCGCAAAGTTTGCCGTAATATTAGGGGAAAACGAAGTTAACACAAACACAGCCACAGTCAAAAATATGAAGTCGGGCGAAGAATTCACATACAGCCTGCAAGACATTTTTAAGATAGAGACGTGGGTATACCTAGACATTAACAGCGAGATGCAAGAAAATGATTAACATTTAATGTTAAGTGTTAAATGTTTAATGTTAAATTGTTTCACCGCTAGCGCGGGCAATATACTGTAAGTTTTTTACAAAAACATAATGTAAGATGTTCAAATGCAAAGCATTAAGTGAGTTAAATCATTTAACATTTAAAATTTAACATTCAAAATTAGAATTATGGTTAGAACACATATAAACAAAATTAAGCCCGGCAAAAAAGTTAAGATAGCAGGCTTTTTAGAAAACATAAGAGACAAAAAAAATCTAGCATTTATAGTGGTTAGAGACATCACCGCTAAAGTGCAAGTTACTGTATTTAAGCCAGATGCTAGCCCTGATGTTTTGGCTGCGCTAGAGCATCTTACACTAGATGGCGTTGTAGAAATAGAGGGCAAGGCAGTCACTAACGAGGGCGTTAAAATGGGCGGGCTAGAGATTATCCCAACCAAAATAACTGTTTTATCTAAAGCGGAAGCGCTTCCTATTAACGATATGTCGGATATAGATGTGCGCCTAGACTACCGCTGGGTAGACCTTCGTGCAGAACACAAAACATTTATATTTAAACTTCAAACCTTTATAACAAGCACGCTTAGGCAGTTTTTCGAAAAACGAAATTTTATAGAAATTCACTCGCCCAAAGTTATAAACACGCCAAGTGAGAGTGGCGCTAATGTATTTAAACTAGACTATTTCGGGCGTGATGCATTCCTTGCACAGTCCCCACAGTTTTATAAGCAAATGGCAATGGCGGCAGGCTTTGAGAGCGTATTTGAAATTGGTCCAGTTTTTAGGGCAGAAAAATCTTACACAAGTAAGCACACAACAGAGTTTACGGGCTTTGATGCAGAGTTTTCTTACATAAACTCTTACCACGACATTATAGCGCTTAAAGAGCAAATGTATATAGACTTACTTACAAAAGTTAAAAAGCAGTACGGCGCAGAAATTAAAAGGCTTTTCGATAAAGATGTTGTAATACCAACAGCGCCTTTCCCAAAACTTAAACTAGCAGAAGTTTACGCGCTTTTGCAAAAGCACTATGGCTACAACCCAGAGAGCGCGCAAGAGAGCGATACCACACTAGAAGAGAAAAAGTCTACGGCTGAGATTAGGGGCGACTTAACCACAGAAGCCGAGCAACTAACAAAAAAGTTACTAGCAGAGCATTTCAACCACGAGTTTTTGTTTGTAACAGACTATCACAAAGATTATAGAGCGTTTTATCACAAGCGCTGTAGTTGTAACAGCGTGAGCGGGCTTTGCGAGAATACGAGTGCAGAGAGTTGCACAACGCCGCAAGGGTTCGACCTTATCTGGCGCGGAGTAGAAATTGTTACGGGCGCGCAAAGAGAGCATCGCTACGACAGGCTTGTTGCGCAAGCAAAAGAAGTTGGCTTAGACAAAGATGTAGAGTTCTACACAGAGTTTTTCAAATATGGTTGCCCACCACACGGGGGCTTCGGTCTAGGTTTAGACAGGCTTACAATGCTGTTTTTGGGCATAAACATAAAAGATGTTATGTTCCTTTTCAGAAACCCAAATAGACTAACACCTTAATTTAATTTTAAATGGTAAATTTTAAATGTTTAATGCCTAAACTCATATAACCCTAACCTTTTAACAGTCGTAGTTATAGTTTTTAAAAAAATGCAAAATAAAATTTTGCCCGCGCTAGCGGTGAAACCATTTAACATTTAAAATTTAACATTCTACATTAATCATTATGGATAATTTTAACCAGCGTACGCGCATATTAATAAAAGACGAAGGCATAAAAAAACTGCAAAACTCGCACGTACTTTTGGCGGGTCTAGGCGGAGTTGGTGGCATATGTGCGCATATGTTGGCTCGTGCAAGTGTTGGTCAACTGACCATTATAGACTTCGATAAAGTAGACATAACTAACATTAACAGACAAATCGTTGCATATCATTCTACAATAGGGCTTCACAAAACCGAAGTTTTAAAAAAACAATTGCTAGACATAAACCCCGACATAAAACTTAAACTGATAACAGAAAGGCTAACAGAGCAAAACATAGAAGCCATACTAAAAGATGCAAAGCCACACTACGTGATAGATGCTATAGATGATGTGCCGGCAAAGGTCGCGCTTATAAAAACTGCTAACTTGCTTGCAGAAAAAACCCTTTTAGGCTTACAAATTATATCGAGTATGGGTGCTGGTAAAAGAGTAAAAAACCCAAACTTTCAAGTCACAGATATATACAAAACAAAAAACGACCCGCTTGCAAAAATTGTACGAAGCAAACTAAGGCAAGCAGGCGTAAAAAAACTAAAGGTTGTAGCAAGTGAACAACCAGCGCTAGAGCAAGAAACACCAAAGCCCGTAGGAAGCATTTCTTACGCACCAAATCTAGCAGGCGCTTTACTTGCAGCAGAAGTAATAAACGACTTACTGATTTCACCTTAAGGGTGAAATCAAATGAATAATGATTAATGAATATTGAATAGTGGTTGCACCCGCTTCGCGAGATAATTATTTTGCAAACTATTTAAAAGTGCAAAATGCTAACTGTTCAAAAGTTTTGCAAAAAATGAGTTTAACAATTATTCATTATTCAATATTCAGTATTCATTCGCTAGTGCTTGCACTAGCGTATACGGAGGAAATTTTATGCAGTACAATGAAATGCAACAGAATGAAAATGGCGTTGTAGAAAAAGTAGAGAAAGGGCGCATAACGGTAAAGTTTTCTAGAAAAAAGCAATGCACAAAATGTGGCGGTTGTTTAATGCGCCCAAAAGATATGTTTGCAAGGCTGGTAGTTAAAAACGACATAGGCGCAGAAGTAGGCGACATCGTACGCTCTGAAATGAACAAATATTTTCCGCTGGTGTCTAGCCTAATTGTTTGGGGTGTGCCTATATTAATGCTAATGGTGGGCATAATAACAGGGTACTTCCAAGGTCATAACGATACGGGTATGGCGCTTTTTGGGCTTGTGGGTTTGGCAATCGGTGTAATAATGATTATAATTTTCGACAGAGTAATTGCAAGTGGCAATAAATTCAGAGCGCGCATTGTAGAAATTGTCCGCCGTGCAAACCAAGTAACCGAAAAAGATTTAAACGAAAACCTAAAAACAGAAGAATGCGATATGCAAGAAATTTATAAGCCGTAGTGTACTGCTGTGTGTAGTGTTGCACACTACACAGCGATGAGCGAACAGCGAACAGCGTTCAGTAATCAGCATACAGCATTCAGTGTAAGCGAATAGGGTGCAGCATACAGAACTAACTTTGTACTGAGCGCTGAAACCTGTATGCTGACCGCTTAATGCTGTATGCTTAAAAAAAGGAGAGTTTTTTATTATGAGAGAATTACCAGCAAACGAATTTGAAGGGGCAGTTGCCTCAGACAAACTAACAATAGTAGATTTTTGGGCAGAATGGTGTCCGCCTTGTAAAATGCTAGTTCCGGTTTTAGAAGAGTTATCGGCAGAAACCACAGATGCAACAATTTATAAATTTGATGTACAAAACGAAGCAAACAGACCACTTACACAAAAGTACGAAATTAAAAATATCCCAGCCGTTTTGTTCTTTAAAAATGGCGTAGAGATTCATAGAGAGTTAGGCTTTAAACCAAAAGAGACGTGGCTAGAATTAATCGAAAACTTAAAGTAGACCCATACAAAAATACGGGAACAAATTCAGACCGCTCAAACGCTTAGGCTTTAAAACGAACATAACCATTTAAAATTTAACATTTAACATTTAAAATTAATCGAGGTATTATGAAATTATCTATTTTAAAAAAGTACGACCCAGAGTTGTACGAGGCTTTAATGTTAGAATACAAGCGCCAGCAAACAAACCTAGAACTTATAGCATCAGAAAATTTTGTTACGCCACAAGTTTTAGTAGCACAAGGCAGCCACCTAACAAACAAATACGCAGAAGGCTACCCGGGCAAACGCTATTACGGCGGCTGCGAATTTGTAGACATTGCAGAACAACTTGCAATAGACAGAGCAAAACAACTTTTCGGCGCAGAACACGCAAACGTGCAAACTCACTCTGGAAGCCAAGCAAACTTTGCGGTCTACCTTGCGTTTTTAAAGCCGGGCGACACAGTACTAGGTATGGACCTTACAGAAGGGGGTCACCTAACGCACGGCTCGCCCGTTAATGTAAGCGGGCTTATGTATAATTTTATACCCTACGGCGTAGATGAAAACTCGCGCCTAGACTACGACAACCTAGAAAAACTAGCACACCAGCACAAGCCAAAAATGATTGTATCGGGCGCGTCCGCATACTCTAGAGAGATAGATTTCAAGCGCATAGGCGAGATTGCCGCAGCAGTAGGCGCAATTCATATGTGCGATATGGCACACATTGCGGGGCTTGTAGCGGTAGGCTTACATAACAACCCAGTACCATACTCAGATGTGGTAACATCTACAACCCACAAAACACTTAGGGGGCCACGTGGCGGGCTTATACTTTGTAAGGCTCAGCACGCTAAAAAAGTAGATAAGGCAGTTTTTCCGGGTACGCAGGGCGGTCCGCTAATGCACGTGATTGCCGCTAAGGCGGTTGCTTTTAAAGAAGCGCTAAGCCCCGACTTTAAAATCTACCAGCAAAACGTAAAAGATAACGCGGCACATATGGCGGCAAGTTTTGTTAAAAACGGGATAGACATTGTATCAGGCGGAACAGACAACCATCTATTTTTGATAGACCTAAGAAGCCACAGCCTTAAAGGCAACTACCTAACAAAAATTTTAGATGAAATTTATATTACTGTAAACAAAAATACAGTACCAAAAGAAACAGAAAGCCCAATGGTTACAAGCGGTATAAGAATAGGCACGCCGTCTATAACAACACGCGGAATGGGCAAACCTCAAATGGAAGAGATTGCAAACATAATATCAGAAGTTATAAAAGCGGGCAAACTAGAAAAAGATAACCCAATTCTGCAACCACTTAAAAAGCGCGTAACAGACCTTACAAAAAAATTCCCGCTGTATAAATACCATTAAAATATACTTATGTTAAATACGATAAACTTTTCGGCTACAAACGGGCAATACCCTTTGCAAATACCGCTTATACTATTGCTGTCTATAATTACGGCAGTCTTTGTTATTGCTTGCATAACGCAAACAGTTTTTGCTATAAAACAACACAAGCGTATGCGAAACTCTATTGTGCTTTTAAAACTTCGCTCTTTTAGGGTTATCTACTTTGTGCTTTGTGGCTTTTTTGTGGGCGCTATAATTGCACTAGTAACAGTCGCAGCAACAACAGACATAGTAGCAGAATTTTTACTGCTTGCTGTAATTTGTTTTGCGCTTATTATAAGGCTACTAACACTAGGCATATCCCCAAACGCAATAGTAAGTGACGGAATTTTCACAAAGGGCAGGTTTTTTCATTGGCACCAACTCTACGACTACTTTATAGAAAAAGACTACAACCGCATAGTGTTCTCTATAAACGAAAAAGGCTTTTTCACACTAGCAGGCACAAACTTCCCACTAAGCTTTTCAAAAGAAGACCAAGACAAAGTAGAATACATCTTCAACCTAAATAAATCTAAATTCTCAAAATTCTCAGAAGTAAGAAGCGACGAGTTGTAGTTTTAGAATGTTAAATGCTAAATGTTAAATTTTAAATGCCTACACCCGCTAGCGCGGGAAACTAATTTGCCCGCACCCAACATTTCTCACAGAGCCTTTTTTAATAGGTTTTTCCTATACCACAACTTTTCTCACAGAACCACATACTCTAAATTTCAAAAAGCCTTGCGTTTATGCAAGGCTTTTTTTGTTGCGCAATATATTCAATTTAAACAAGATAAATCGTGTTTAATTTTACCTACAAAAGTTTGTTGTTAATATTTGTTAAAAGTTTGTTCATATGCTTGACTTTTTTTTTTTTTTGATAAAATATACTTATATACATTAATAGTTTGTTAACAAACGGTGGGTCAAAAACTAGCCAAAAGTTAACAAAATATTAAATATCATATCTTAAAATGTCATACAGGTTGACTAACTGTCACCCTGAGCGAAGTCGAAGGGTCTAGCGAAGCGGGTTTTTCAAGTAACAGGTAAGCAAGTAACAAGTAACAAGTGTTACACCGCTGGCGCGGGAAAGAGTGCGGCTTCGCCTAGATACTTCGCTTACGCTCAGTATGACAATAAAAAAGGGGGAACAAATATGGATAACAAAAATTTAGTGAAAAAATCTGGTGCTTCAAAAAAAGTTGCTAGGTTGTTGAGCCTATGTATTGGCTTGGCTTTTGTAGTTGGCGGGGTTTTGGGAATTGTGCATTTAAGTGCTAGTGGCTCGTTTGGTAGGCTTGGTGGCGGTGGGGCGAATAGTGAGT
>WQRI01000053.1 GCA_009786825.1 Bacillota bacterium | reverse complement strand
ATATTTTATCAAAAAAAAAAAAAGTCAAGCATATGAACAAACTTTTAACAAATATTTTAATATTTTTAACGGGTTAAAATTAAACACAATTATTTGTGACTAAATTAAAAAGGTTTATCAAAGAAAAAAGGCTTCTCGTAAAGCCGAAAAACCTTTTTATTTGTTATAAAGTTGTTGTAAGTTATCTTGAAATATTTTGCAGAGTGCCTTCGCCAAAAGCATAATTAAGTAGAGTGTTGCCGTCTTTAACATCTAACGACAAAAGTTGACCATCTCTTTTAATTGCGATACCAGAAAAACCCGAATGACGTCCTTCTCCAATAAAGCGTACTGTTGTAGCGCCGCAAGAAGTATTTGCTACTTTTTTTGTTATCCCGCTACCTTCTCTTTGTGCTGCTTCGAAATTGCTATTAAATATTCTGTTTGCGCTCTCAGAAGAAACTGGTAAATTAAACCCACCCTCTATTTCTTGCATTTGTTGTTTAGTTAATTCAATACCCGCTATTGGCATTTTTAAGCCTTGCTCTTTGTTTTCTTTCATATTTTCTCCCTTGTTTTAATAAGTACTATGTTATTAATCTGCTAGCATTACGAAGCGGTCTGATGCAAATTTGCTAGAGTTTTTTTCTACAAATTTTACTGCTGTGTCTTCGTCCCAGAATTTGAATGTTCTGTTATTTGATACGTCTTTAAAAGTTATTAGTGGTGGTTCGTTTATTTGTGCTAGTACTGCACCTGTCTGCTTTGCTAGAGAAGCCCCGCCTTCTATGCTTTGTAAGTCTAGTTGGCTTGCTTCTACTCCCTCTACTGGTAAAACTAAATTTTGTTTGCTCATAAAATTTTTCCCCTTTTTTGCCTGCTTTGTAAATACCATTGTTTATGTGATATGCTACAACGCGAACAATTATATTTTATGTGTTAAAGTTGTTAAATATATATTAACACAAATGCGAGAAAAATGCAAGCGTTTGAGCAAACTTTTTTGAAAAAACTAAAAAAATTTAATTGAACCTATAAACGTGTTCTCATAAACACCATATGCTAAAAACAACGCTCTGCGCTACTGTTCGCTCAGCCCTGACCGCTTATACCTCATTTTTCATATCTTCTATTGCTTTTTTAATTAACAAGTGTGGGTCTTTCCAGCTGTCTGGTTTTTTGATTTTTCCGTCTGGTTTGTAGATTGGTTTTCCGCCGTCCCCTACTTTTGTCATATTTGCTGTATGTACTATATCGAACAATTTCTCTGGCTTTACGCCCATTATAACAAGCGAGCCTAGCGCAAAATAGATAAGGTCTATCATTGCGTCTGCTTGCCCTACTATATCTGTTGCGCTTAAAAATTCGTCTATTTCTTCTCTCATCCAGTTGTATCTTTTTTTAGCCATATCACTATCAATCATAGTTGGGCTTTCAGAAAAAGGGTGGTTAAACAATTTGTGAAACTCTTTTACCTTTTCCCATTCTATATTCATTCCCATATTTATTTTCGTGTGACCGACTTGTGTGGAAGCCTGCCACGATATTACCCGAAAAAGACTAGTTATATTAATTATCTTTTGGGTTTTGTACTCCTTTTTTTATATTGTCGCCCGTGTGTTTTATACAATTATTCTATCATATTTTGCATACTTTTGCAAACATTTTTTTAATTGCTATCTGATTTTTTGTTATCTGATTTTTCTTTGCATCTTGTGCGTTGGTTAACCATTAGGGTTAGGTTAGAGCCTATTGCTGTAAAAAAGTCGCCTAGTGCTTCTAGCGTATCTGAGTCTTTTACATTACACGCAATTTCTTTTGATATTATAGCGCTTAACAGCAGTAGGTCTGTTTCTTTGTACTCGCACAACTTTTTACTAAACATACAAACATTATATGCAATTTGCTTATGTGGTTGTGCCGTAGACAAGCAGCCTACAAAAAATTTATATATCAAGCGCCGGTATAATTTGGCAAGTAAAGGTCAAAAATAAGTAAATGAAGATAGGAATTGCTCGGTCTTTCGAGTATTACAACAATAGTGTTTTGTGGGAGCATTTTTTTTTGTCCTTAGGGGCAGAACTGGTTGTTAGCCCGCTTACTAACAGCGCTATTTTAAAAACTGGTGTTAACCTTAGCGTAGACGAGGCTTGCCTGCCCCACAAAATTTATCTGGGGCATATTGCTTATTTAAAGGACAAATGCGACGCTGTGCTGATACCGCGGCTAGAGAGTTTGGGCAAGGGTAAAAGTGAGATGCTTTGCACTAAGTTTCACGCAAACTATTGCGCCACAAAAAACACTATGCCCGATATCCCGCTGTTAGACTATAACATAGATGTGCGTAACAAGCAAACAGAATACAAAGCATTTATGGATGTTGGCAAAAAAGTTATGCTTTTTAAAAAGTTATCGGGCAGTAACAACAACAGCCACAATAACAATGCTAAAAATTCTGCCGACAAAAAAACTAAAAGACTTAAGCAAAAAGATATTCGCCTTGCATACAAAAACGCTAAAGCCGCGCAACAAGCACATAACGCAAGCCTTACCAAAAAAACCCTAGACTTACTTAGCGGGCAGGGCAAAAAGATTTTGATTGTTGGGCATAACTACATCACATACGACAACTTGCTAGGAAGCCCGATAACAGAGTTTTTACAAAAAAATAACTTAACACCAATTTTGGCTAACGCGCTTGTAACCAAAGACACAACCGCAAAAAGCACAGAGCTTATCAAAACGCTTTACTGGACATACAGCAAGCACATTGTCGGCGTTGTTGCCGCGCACATAAAGCAAGTAGACGGCATAATTTTACTTACGGCATTCCCTTGCGGACCGGACGCGTTAGTAAACACAATGCTTACGCTTAAACTAAAAGATAGCGGCATTCCCATTTTAAACATAACTCTGGACGAGCATTTATCTAACACAGGCTTACTTACAAGGCTTGAGAGTTTTGTAGATATAACGCTATAAAACGTGATTAGCATAAATATTTGTAAAGATATTTACAAAGATATTTGTAAGCCCGCCAAACAAAACATTATGAAACAAATTATTTCTTTTCCACATATGGCAAACTATAGCATACCCATAAAAAGTTACATTCAAAACATTTTGCCAAAAGCCGAGGTTTTGCTTCCCCCGCCCCAAAGCGTAAGGGCGCTTGATATTGGGGCGCGCCACAGCCCAGAGAGCGTGTGCCTGCCTTTTAAATACAACCTTGGCAACTATATAGAGGCGCTTGATATGGGCGCTAATTTTTTAATGACCGCGGGCGGTGGGTGTCGCTACGGCTTGTACGGCGAGGTTCACGAGCAAATTTTAAGAGACTTAGGCTATGAGTTTACGTTTTTTAACTTGCTTGGCGACACTAACAAAACCAACGTAATACAAGTTTACAAAAATTTAAAAGCGCACAACCCGCGCCTTAGTGCAAGGGCGCTTGCTTATTATTCGCTTTTGGCGTTTAGAACAATTCAGTTTATGGATGAAGTAGATGTTTACATTCGGCGCAACATCGGCTTAGAAAAACAAAAGTCAGACTTTGATAAAACATACAAACAGTTTTTGAATGATATCCAAAATATAAAAGGCTTTCGTGCTTTAAAAAAACTTAAAAGGGTTTACACGCGCAGGCTTTTATCTATCCCGCTTGATGAGAGCAAAGATGTTATTAAGGTTGGGCTGATTGGTGAACTTTATTCTTTAATGGAGCCATTCGCGAATTTGTTTTTAGAGCGCGAACTTGCTAAATATAATATATCGCTTACGCGCTATACAAATCTCTCTTACCTTCTAACCAAAAGGCGTAGGCACATACAGCGGTATATAGATGGCTCTGGCGGCTTTGTTAAATATCACCTTGGGGCAGACGGAACAAAAAGCGTAGAAAAAAGTATTTCTATGGCAAAAAATAATTACGCGGGCATTATCCACTTAAAAGCATTTGGTTGCACGCCCGAGATAAACGCTATTCCGTCCCTAATAAATGTTAGCAACCAGCACAAAATTCCTATAATGTATTTAAGTTTCGACACACAAACTTCAAAGACGGGCTTAAAAACAAGGGTGGAAGCGTTTGCAGATATGTTGCAAGCAAAGCAATTAAGCGCTAGTATCTAGCAAAATAACGAGGTTAACAATATGAAAAATAATTTGCACGATAATTCTAATTCCGATTATTCAAACAACAATTCTACTACAAATGATAATTCTTATTATCTAGGGCTTGATATAGGCTCTATATCCACTAAGGGCGTTTTAATAGATAGTGGCGGGGCTATAGTCAGGTCTGAGTATATCTGGACAGAAGGCAACCCAATTAACGCCGCGAAAGAAGTTGTGGTTTCTTTACTAGGTGGAAGTTTACAAGGTACTGAAAACTTAGGCGAGCGTGCAGACTTCAACGTAGTAGGTGTTGGTACAACGGGTAGCGCTAGAAAACTTGTGGGCGCTATGCTAAATGCAGACATTGTAAAAAACGAAATCACGGCTCACGCTTTAGGCACGCTCTCACACTATCCAGACGCTAAGACAATAATTGAGATAGGCGGGCAAGATTCTAAAATTATTTTGCTAGACAACGGGCTTGTTGTAGACTATGCTATGAATACGCTTTGCGCGGCCGGCACGGGTTCTTTCCTATCGTCTCAAGCAAAAAGGCTTGGTGTAGAAGTAGAAAAGTTTGGCGATGTTGCGCTAAACTCAACTTCCCCCGCAACAATTGCCGCGCGCTGTACAGTTTTTGCAGAGTCAGACCTTGTTCACAAAGCGCAAATGGGATACCGCAAAGAAGATATCATCGCCGGGCTTTGCATTGCCGTTGCAACAAACTATTTAAATAATTTGGCTAAGGGCAAAAAAATAAAGCCCCCTATCGTGTTTCAGGGGGGCGTTAGCAAAAACGCAGGGGTTATAAAAGCCTTTGAAGACGCACTAGGCGCAAAAATTCACGTACACGACAAAGGGCATTTAATGGGCGCTTACGGCGTAGCAGCGCTATGCATAAAGAAAAAAGTCAACAAACCTTTCAACAAAAACTTACTAAACCAACAATTTAACTCGTCTTCCACAAACTGCACAATATGCCCAAACGCCTGCCCACTAGTAAACATCTACCGCAACAACACACTCCTAGACACCTACGGCAAAAGATGCGAGTAGTAGTAAAATTTGGTTTTAAAGCAACTACTAGCACCTTTAGTCTTTCAGTGTTTTGGGAACAATTCTCGGGCTATTTTAGTCCCCGTTTAAAAGTTTTTTGACTTTTTCGCGCAATAGCATTCGCCTTTTTTCGTAAAATTCGCCAAACGCAGATATATGTAAGTCTGCATCTTTGGGAATGTGCGAATCTCTTATAAATCTTTCTTGTTGCTCTTTATTCAAATCGTTAAAATAATCGTGTAAATATTTGCTTCCCTTGCTAGCATTGCTAATGCCTTCAAATCTATGTAGATTTGGTAACCTATTACGTAACGGTCTCCACTCTTTCCAGTTTTCTGCAGAAATATTATGCGGTTTTTTATCAAATATACTATCGGGGTGCAAGTGGTCGATTTCTTCTTTAACGGTTACGTTGGCAAATTCTTTGCTAATATAATAAAGTACTTCCCTAGCAAGTCTAGTTCCGTACTCCGTGTCCAAAACATCTTCGATTCGAGCATCGGTAATGCGTAGGTCTGCTATTTGTTCTAGCATCTCTAAAGTTATATCGAAGTTGAAACTGTTTATATTTCTTTTCATTTCTTGAAGTTTTCCTGTTGTGCCAGACCTAAAATAAATAAAGAATATAGCCCTACATAAATAAGAAAAAATAGCCTTTTTGCTTTTTGCAAAATCGGGATTATTATGAATTACATACATTATTGGCAAAAGAACATTCCAAGTGCTAGAAAATCTTTGCACTTCAATATTTTCGTCCTTTAAAAATTTTTCTAACGAAGAAAGCAGTTTTTTGAAATTATCCCAATCATTCTTAAGGTCATCTACTAATTGTTTACTTATGCCACCTTTTACAACATCCCCATATAGCATTAATGCTGAGCGTATAATAAAATCTTGCCCGAAATCACTATAACTCCCCATTAAAAGCGAGCCAAAATGTGCTTTTGCACTTGGCCAATAAGCCTCTAAAATTGCCATTGTTATCTCGTGTTTCTTTAATGCCTTTCCACCACTATTAAATCTAACAAACATTTCCAGCGCATCATCTTGTGCTACACCTGAAAGATTTGTATATGTAACTATCTTCTCATCATAAATTTTTTCACACAATATTGTAAGTATTTTGCTTGCATAGTCTTTGCTATCTAGTGGAACATATTTAATAGCATCATTTATTGCCTCTTTTCTTGTTTCACGACTTATGAAATTAGGCTCTAACACTCTCTTTATATCAAATTGTGTAGGAGTTGCTTTTCCTATCTTGTCTGTAAATTTTATATCAAATTTTTTACTATTATATTCTTCTTCATCAACTGTCAATTTGTGCTTATTAAGTTCAATTAAAAGTTTTGTAACTGTTCTCGGACTTTTCCCTTTCCTGCCGTGCTTCGGCAAAATATAAGCAGAACCAAATAAAGATAAATACAGAGAAGTTAGTCGCTGTTGCCCATCTAAAATTGCCGTATTTGTTATAGAAAAATCGACCACACTTGTTCCATAATTTACTGAACTTGGCTCTTTTCGGCTATTAAAATCAACCTCTGTAAGAAACTGGCAAAATAGGGTGTCCTTTGTTGTGTTTTTTGCTGAAACTTCCCAAAAAAGAAAAGTGGCAATAGGATATCCAAGTAAAATACTATCCCATAACTTTTCTATCTGCTCCATTCCCCATACATACTGCCTTTGAAAAGCTGGCATAACAAAAGTACCATCTTTAATTTTATATAACGCATCGTATATCGTTATAGCGCCGTGTTCTATTTTTTTCTCACTCATACTTCCTCCAAATGTGTTCTTTATATTCAAATACTTATTTCTTTTAATGCACAAATCTTTAGACAAGCACAATTCCAATTTTCGTACAAATTATAGCGTTTAAGTAACTCTCACATACTCGGCGTTTTTGCGGACGCCGATTTTTTTTATATAGCCTGAGTCTAGTAGGTTTTTAAGTTGTCGCTCTATTGTGGTTTCCGACACATTAGGGATAAGTTGTTTGATTTGCCTTTTTGTAAGCGTGCCTAGGTGGTTTTCAAAAACTTCTTTCACTTGACCTGCTTTATTTAAACCATTTGTTTCAACCACGCGGTTTTCAAACTCTCTATATGCGCCAAGTATAACCTTTAGCATATACTTCACAAAGTGTGTTGCATCGTTTTTGTTTTCGTGCCAATCTACAGAGCTATTATAAAGGCTTGCATAATAGTTCTCTTTGGTTTTTTCTATAATCTTTTCTATACTGATATACTTACCAACATAAAAGCCACTTTGATAAAGCAGTAACAATGTCAATAACCTACTCCCCCTGCCGTTACCATCGCTGAATGGGTGTATACATAAAAAATCTAATATAAAAATGGGCACTAAAATAAGTGGTTCTATTTGAGATAATTTAAGCGCACTATTGTATTCACGACAAATATCATCTACCGCTTGCGGTGTTAAAAAAGCACTTAATGTCTCAAACCTTATTCGCTTGTTGCCATCACTATCTATCTCTTGAATATAGTTGTCTATGCCTTTAAACTTGCCACTATTTTGTCCATACGAATATTTATACAAGTTAGCGTGCAATTGCAAAATATGATTAGCGTTAAGGGCAATATGCTCGTAACTATTGTGAACTAAATCTAGCACATCTCTATACCCCATTATCTCTTCTTCATCTCTGCTTTGCGGCGTTGTTTTTTCTGCTATCAAATCGGCAAGGCGTCTTTCAGTTGTAACGATACCCTCAATTCTGTTAGAACTCTCCACACTCTGTATTTTTGCAATAGCCACAAGTTTTTCAAGTGGCACATCTTTACTAGACACAAAAAAATTGTGCTTGCCTTTATGCTCTTTAATCTCAGAGATAAGCGACAATAATTCATTATCTAAGTTGATATTATCTAGGGTGCTATAATCAAAAAATCTCAATCTTTGTCTCCTTGAGAGGTGTTTTATGCCAAAAAAACCTTTTGCATCATTTTTAATTCTTTTGCATCATTTTACCACAATTTGATGCAAAAGTAAAGTGTTTGATGCAAATTTGTATGTAGCAGTTTCGCTAAGGGTTTTACTGTGGTTTTGTTTGAACACTCTCTATCTCTAGTAATTTTTGTTTGATATTAAGACCCCACCTGAAGCCTGTTAGGTTGCCGTTTTTTCCTACGATTCTGTGGCACGGGATAAAAATAGGTATGGGGTTTTTGTTATTTGCAAGCCCAACTGCGCGCGCCGCTTTTGGTCTGTTTAACTTTGTCGCTAACTCGCCGTAGAAAACTGTTGTGCCAAACGTAACATCACTTACCATAACCCGCCAAACTTCTTTAAAAAAATCTGTGCCGTGCGGTTTTAGTGGCACACTAAACTTTTGTCTTGCCCCAGCAAAATATTCATCTAGTTCTGTCGCGGCTTTTAGCAAAACTTCGCAGAGATTATATATGTCGTTTCCTTGCTTAATATCGCTTGCTTCACTCTCGTGTAAAAGCCTAACAATATAGCCATTCTCACTCACAATGGTAAGCCTACCTATCGGATATTCTTTTGTCAAAATATTTATCATTAATTATCATTATGCTTAACGCAAAATCTAAGACCGCACCAAAATTCGCTATCAAAGTTCTAAGTTGTGGTGAACTCAGGCGCGAGGATGTATAAAATTTCGGCATCGTGACTACGCCCGCAAACCCTACACGCTAACCACTACCTGAAAACTGCGGAGGCACTCAGCAAGAAATTTTATACTCCGAGCGCTAGATGCTATACAAACTAAGCAACACAACACACGTGACTATGCCCGCTATTAAAATGTACGAATACCACCTTACCCTGTCTTTCATTAAAAACACGCCCGCCAAAACAACAAGCGGTATGGACGCAACACTTAGCGCCGCTAGTATGCCTGCGTTGCCGATGTCTGCTAGTAAAATCATAAAAATCAAACTGCTTACCGCAAAGGCTAGCCCTATAAGTATCATATTTGTGTTTTTAAGCGCTTCCACAATCGGCTTTAAATTTTTGCCACGCCTTACAATAAGCACCAACGCAAAACAGAACAACACAAAAGTAGTAGCACGAAGCGCCGAAAACTTAAACGCGTTAAGTTCTAGCCTTGTCGCATACTGAACAATTAAATCCATAGCAACAAAGCACGCAACCCACAAAAGCAAAAACAATACACCCCTTGCAAAATGCGGGCTTATCTTACACTTAGTCTCAAACCTGCCCTGAAAAAAGCCCAAACTCGCACACAATATAAACATCGCTATTATAAGCAAAATCTCAGTCGTGCTTAGCGCCCCACCAAAAATAAGCCACGACAACAGCGCAAGCGGTATAATTCTAAAAAGTGAAAGCGGCTCTGAGATTGACACGCACATAAACTGCATAGTCTTAACCCACGCAAGCACAGCAACCGCACCAATCGCATTTATACTAAGCGACAACAGCAAAACAGAGGGCGTAAAATTATCGAAAATCTCTACGCCCGTAAAAGCAAAAACAACCAAAAATGCGCCCACTATAAACACAAATCGCCAAACAGAATTTGCAACCAAAGCGTCTAAGGGTTTTAACTTGTTTCTTTTCCAAAGTAAATTTTCCGCCGCCAAGGCTAAAATCATTGGAATTAACAGGATAATGAAAAACATACTTAACTACTACTATGAACCTCTTACAAAACCTAAACAGCTAGGCTTCAGCGTGTGTCACGGGCTAATATCGGTTTTGCAAGAGGCACTATAGGCAAAAGCCCGCACTATCACGGGCTAATATTTGTTCTACTATTTTTATTTTTTAGACTTCTCAGCCTTAGCCTTTTCGCCCTTTGTATCGCCCTTAGCCTTTTCACCCTTTGTCTCTGCCTTAGCCTTATCAGACTTCTCGCCCGCTTCCTCTTTTGGCATAATATCACTAACCACACCGCTCATAACAGTAACTTCTATGCCGTGCTTCTCCCACTCTCTTATAACCTTGTTAATGCCCACGCTATCAGACGACGTATGCCCCGCCACAACAACATTACCTATGTTTTGCTCTTGAACTTTCTTAACATCTGCTTCCGGTATATGCATTAAAACTAAAGTGCCAGCACCCGCCTTAAAATACTCTTCCAAAACCTTATGACCCGGACCCGTAAGCCCCGCCATATTCACAACAATCTTACCCGCATAACTCTCTTTGCTTCCAACCCTAATAACAGGCTTGCGCTCAGAATTTTTATACTCGGCAATCTCTTCAAGCGCGTCAACTATATCGCCAACTTTCACGCTGTCGTTCCCCTTAAACTTACTATCCAAAAATTCTTGCACCACCCTTTCCGCAATTAAATCTGTAGGGTTATGAAGCGAGATGAAAGGCATATTAAGAAGTTTAGCGGCAGACTCGCTTCGCCTAGAATTAGCAACGTGTTCGTTATAAGAAAGCTCTGCACGCCTAGCCTGCACCAACTTTTGCGAGCGATTTTTCGGCACGCCCAGCGCGTAAAGTTTGTTGATGTTAGCCTCTTCTAAAATGCTTAACATCTTAGTGTTGGTTACTCGCGGGTGGTGAGAGATTACACAATCAAAGCCCAACTCGCGCGCTAACAACAACTCCGGCGTATCCATATCCACGCCAAATAAAACCTTTTTAATATTCTGCCCTTCCACTATAACGCCAGAATCCGGCGGCGTCTCTTCTAGCCCCGCCATTTTTAAGGCTATATCCAATAGCCCAGATGCACTCAGCCCATCTTTGCTTTTTGTAACTTGTTTAGACATACAAAATTTCTCCTTTAACATACCCTTATATCCACCACCTATGGCCACAAAATCTTACCAAAAAGTGTATCGCACGCATAAGAGTGTACAAATGTATATATTATAGTATATCACAATTAAACACATAAGTCTACAAAACCAAAAAAGGTTTTTTGAACTTTTTCAAAAAACCTTTTTTGGTTGTCATTCTGAGCGTAGCGAAGAATCTAGGCGTTTAGCCGTGTTTCGCTTCGCTAGACCCTGTCCATAGTTCAGGGTGACAATTACATAAGTACTCACATCAATCTTTCCCGCGTAAGCGGGTGAAATAATTCATAATTCTGAATTCATAATTCTGAATTTGACTTTAGTCCATTCCCCACTCGTCGATATTTTCTTTTCTGCGCGCTCTGATTTTGCTTTGGGCGATATAGCCTGCTGTGCCGGCTGCGCCTACGCCTGCTACTGATAGTGTGCCGATTATTATGTTGCGTGCTAG
>WQRI01000052.1 GCA_009786825.1 Bacillota bacterium | reverse complement strand
TTTTGGACGCTTCTTGTACAACTTCTTATAATGGGTGTAGTACCCGTAGTTGCAATTATGATTTACAGGCGGGTGAGCGACCAGCGCTCAGCGCTCAGGGGTGAGCGACCAGCATTCAGGGGTCAGGGGTCAGCGTTAAGCACTCAGTCTTCAAGTGTACAGCGGTTAGCAAGCGACACCGATGCTAGCACACCACCAAAAAACTCATCGCTTGTCGCTCAACGCTGTTCGCTTACAACACAACGCTGTTCGCTTATATCAAATGCTTTTTCTACCCTTTACTTCAAGCGTTGCTCTAAAAAAATAATCTATTTGTCTATAGCAATAGGCGCGCTTGTGTTTTTGGCAAACATAGCCGTAGCAACATTTTTTAACGCGCTAATTTCCCTAACAGGCTATACCGGAATGCCCTTTGCGCGCACGCCCATATCCGACAATGTTTTAATAAGCCTTGTCTACGGGCTTATACTAACGGCAGTATTCCCAAGCGTGTTTGAAGAAATCACCCACCGCGGTTTGCTTATAAGGGGCTACAAAAGCCTAGGTTACATCAAAGCCATAATTTATTCTAGTATAATGTTTGGGCTTATGCACAGTTTTATTCAGCAAACTTTTTATGCGTTTTTTATCGGGCTTTTGCTGGGTCTGTTAACAATTTTTTCTAAAAGCATTTGGCCTGCTATGATTGTACACTTTATGAACAACGGGCTAAGTGTTCTTATGTCTGTCACATCAACCTACACCAAAACGGGCAGAGCAGGGCTAGGAGACTATTTTTATGCCTTTTTAAACATCGGCTTAAACAACACATTCTCTGCTTTTTTAATGCTGGTTTTGTTTGCGGCGGTAGGCTATGCAATTTACAAACTAACAAGGGTGTTTATAAAAGAAAATCTCACAAAAGACAATGCCTTTATAACGGAAGCAGTAACAGATGCGCTGGATAAAATGCTAAAAACAAATGTAAGTGTAAGAGAGCGTAAAGAAAAGTTTTTAGCAAATCTATTTTTTATAGCAACAATATTTTTACTAGGGTTTACTACGGTTGCCACATTTATATGGGGCATCGTGCGATAGAGTGTAAAGTGTAAAATGTAAAGTGTAGAGTGGCTACGTCGCTGCGCTGCAAGATGTAGTTTTTGCAAATTGCGTTAAATTGCGAACTTACGACTGTTCAAAGTTTTGGCATTAAAGAGTTTAACCACTTTACACTTTACATTTTACACTTTACAATTACAAAAAGATGAAAATAAATATAATTGCGGTTGGAAAAATTAAGGATAAGCATTTGGCAAGTTTGGTTAGTGAATATACCAAACTTATTAGCAGATTTGCAAGTGTGCATATAAAAGAGTTAGATGAAAAAGACGCTGAGAGAGACGATACAATTATTTTAAAGCAGTTGGGCGGGGCTTTTAAGCAAGCGGGAAGTGTGCAATCTCAAGTTGGGCTTGTGGTTGCGCTTGTAAAAGAGGGACAGCAGTTTACATCTGAAGCGTTTGCAGATTTTATAGATAAAGCAGGGCTTAAAAACAGCACAATCACTTTTTTAATTGGCGGGTCTAACGGCTTGCCTTTAAGCGTTTTAGAAAAAGCAGATTTAAGCCTATCGTTTGGGCAGTTTACTTACCCGCACAAATTGTTTAGAGTAATGCTTTTAGAACAACTTTACAGAGCCTTTAGCATAAAGCACAATCACCCATATCATAAGTAATTAAGAATTCAGAATTATGAATTCAGAATTGTTGCACCAGCCTTTCGGCTGTAAATTTTCACATTAAAATAGCAACTTTAATACTTTACTATATGAGAAAATTTGGTATTGGTAAAACAGTTTTGGGGCGTGATATTGTTTGTTATAGGGTGGCTGGAAAAAGTGAGAGAAGTATAATTATACAAGCAAGCATACACGCAAGAGAGCATATAACTACCGCCTTGGCTTACAGGCTAATAAGCCATTACAGCGCGCACAAGCCACTCTACAGCCTTTATATTGTACCACTTGTTAATGCAGATGGGGTGAGCCTTGCTTTAGGCGGTGTAGATTTTTTGACTTGTGCTAAGTTAAAAAGTTATTTGCTGGGGCTAAATAATGGTAGCCACGACTTCTCGCTTTGGAAAGCAAACATACGTGGGGTAGATTTAAACACAAACTTTAATGCAAATTGGGGTAATGGTCAGAGCAACAGGTTTAGCGCCTCTAATGCAAACTTTATAGGTCATAGCCCAAACAGCGAGCCAGAGACTAAGGCTTTAATTAGCCTAACAAAAAAGGTTAAGCCTGTATCTACACTTTCACTTCATTGTAAGGGTGAGGAAATCTTTTGGTTTTTTATGCAAGGCGGGGCGAATTATCAGCGCGACAAACAAATTGCAAAAAAGTTGGCGGCGGCTAGTGGCTACTCACTAAAGGGCGGAAGTTTTTCTGTTGGTGGCTATAAAGACTGGTGCATACAGCACTTAAAAATTCCGTCTTACACAATAGAAATAGAAAACGACAACTATGACTATAAAGCACCCTACATAAACCTAGAGCGCGAATTTATAAAAAACGTAAGGCTAGTTGATGCGCTTATGGAGCATACATATGAATATTGATTATATGCACGAGGCTTTGAAAGAAGCAGAGAAAGCAGCCAAAAAAGGCGAAGTACCCGTTGGGTGCGTTATTGTACATCGCGACAAAATTATAGCACGCGCGCACAACCTTAAAGAAAAAAAGCGCTCTGCAACAAAACACGCAGAGATAATAGCAATAGAAAAAGCCAGCAAAAAACTAAAGTCGTGGCGGCTTTTAGAGTGTGATATATACGTAACACTAGAGCCGTGCGCTATGTGCGCGGGCGCTATAATAAACGCCAGAATACAAAATCTATACTACGGCGCGCCTGAACAAAAATTTGGCTGTGCAGGAAGCGTATACAATTTGTTTGCAGATAACAAGTTTAATCATCTAGTAAACGTACAAGGCGGAATAGAAACCCAGCAAAGCGCAAAACTTCTAAAAGACTTTTTTTTAAACAAACGCAAATAATTTGATTGCAATGCTGTGAAAAAAATGTTATTATATATAGAGATTAATTATATACAGAGATTAAAAGGGGGATTAGATTTGAGTTATAAGATAATATGTGAAGTTACAACATTTATAGAAAAGGGCGTAGTTATAGAAAAAGGGGTTATTATACACCCAAACAATATTATAAGGGGAAGTAGTGTTATTGGGGCGGGAAGTGTTTTGGACGCGGGCAATATAATTGATAACAGCGTTGTTGGCAAAAATTGTTATGTGGTTAAGTCTAAGTTAGATGGGGCTACGCTTGGCGATAATACAAAGGTTGGACCAAATGCTAATTTGCGCCCGAGTGCAAAAATTGGCAATAATTGTAAAATTGGCAATTTTGTTGAGATTAAAAATAGCGAGATTGGGGATAACACAAATATATCGCACTTAGCATATGTGGGCGATGCGAGGGTTTGCAAAAATGTAAACATAGGGGCGGGCGTAGTTTTTGCTAATTACGATGGCAAAAACAAGCACAAAACTATTGTTGAGAGTGGTGTTTTTGTTGGCTCTAACTCGACCCTTATAGCCCCGCTAACGCTTAAAAAAAATAGTTTTATAGCGGCAGGCTCTACAATTACGGACGACGTACCACAAAGAGCGCTTGCTATAGGGCGAGGCAGACAAGTAAATAAAGAAAATTGGAGAAAATAAAAGGTTAGTGTAAAATGTAAAGTAGTTTTGTTATTGTAAAGTGTAAAATGTAAAGTGTAAAGTGGTTAAAATCTTTAATGCCAAAACTTTTGAACAGTCGCAAGTTGGCAATTTAACGCAATTTGCAAAAACCACAACTTGCCCGCGCCAGCGGTGTAGCCACTTTACACTCTACACTTTACATTTTACACTATAAAAATTGGAGGTACAAATGTTAAAAAATGCTGCTATACTTGCTGGAAATTCTAATTTGCCATTGGCAAAACAAATCGCAAAAAATTTAGGAATGCAACTTTACGAGTGTCGCGTTTCTAAATTTTCTGATGGCGAGATATCCGTTAAAATTAATCAGTCTGTTAGGGGAATGTGTTGTTATATAATACAGTCTACTTCAAGCCCGGTTAACGACAACTTGATGGAACTTTTAATTATGATTGATGCGCTTAAGCGGGCGTCGGCTAAGCGTATTGTGGCGGTGATGCCATACTATGGCTATGCGCGCCAAGACAGAAAAAATGTTCCGCGAGAGCCAATTACTGCTAAACTTGTGGCTAATTTACTTACGGCGGCGGGGGCAAGTCGCGTGCTGTCTATAGACCTTCACGCAAGCCAGATACAAGGCTTTTTCGATATTCCGCTAGACCATATTTATGCGCGCACGATTTTGATAGAGGGCATTAAGGCGCTTAAAATACCGAGCGGGCAAGCGATATTAATTGCACCCGATGTATCAAGCGTTGGGCGCGCTAGAAGTTTTGCAAGGCTTTTAGATGATGCGCCAATTGCCATTATAGATAAGCGCAGACCGGAAGCGAACAAGTCGGAAGTTATGCATATTATAGGCGATGTTAAAGGCAAGGTGTGTATAATGGTAGACGATATGATAGACACAGCGGGTACAATTTGCACGGCGGCGGACGCCCTTATTAAAGAGGGCGCAAAAGAAGTTTACGCAGCAATCACACACCCCGTGTTAAGCGGACCGGCAATTGAAAGGCTTGGGGCGTCTAGTCTAAAAAAACTTATAACAGTAGACACAATAGAGATGCCAAAAGAAAAGAGAATTGCAAAAATACAAGTACTCTCGTGCGCAAAACTTTTGGCTGAGACAATTGCAAACATACACGCTGATAAGAGCATAAGTGCGTGGTCGCATTACTAAATTACAAATTACAAATTACAAATGTTATACTCATAGTAGACTAAACTTTTTGACAGTTCACAATTGGTAACTGTTAAAAAGTTAGTTCGTTTAATGTGTTAAACATTTGTAATTTGTACATTGTACATTGTAATTTGTACATTGCACATTATTATGGGAAAAGTTTTGTTAATAATATTAGATGGGCTTGGGGTGTCGGGTCAAAAAGTGGGCAATGCTGCATATGGGCATATGCCTTATTTAGACAGTTTACGCGAGCAGGGAAGGGCAGGGCTGGTAGTGCAAACTAAGGCAGGGCAAGGCGAGCCTTCGGGTAGTGCGAAGCAGTACACTTGTTTGTATACAACGCTTGGTGCTAGCGGGCAAGATGTAGGGCTTTTAGGCGGCATTATGGGCAACAGCGAGGTTGGGCATTTAAACATAGGGGCAGGCAGAGTTGTTAAGCAAATGGCACTAAAAATTAGCAAAAACTTTGATAGTAGCGCTTACGAGAGTTTTTTAGCGGGGGCAAAAAATAACAGGCTTCATATAATGGGGCTTTTAAGTGATGGGCTTGTGCATAGTAGTATAGAGCATTTGAAGCAGTTGATTACTTTGTTTTCTGGCAAGTATCAAATATTTATTCACGCGTTTTTAGATGGGCGAGATGTTCCGCCAAAGTCTGCACTAACTTATCTAGATAGGCTAAATGCCTTTATTGCCAGCAACAAAGATGTATGCCTTGCAAGCATAACGGGCAGATACTATGCAATGGACAGAGACAATAGGGTAGAGCGCACAAATGCGGCGGTAGATTTATTAAAGTATGGTAAGGCAAGTGACAAGACAAATGACAAGGTAAATGACAATGCAGATAGCAAAAATATTGTTGAAAACTTTAAAACCTATAGCCAAGCAGTAAACTATTACTACAGCAAAGGCGTAACGGACGAGTTTATTCCGCCAACACCCCTTGCAGATTTCAGCGCTGTGCAAGCGGGGGATAGCATCATAAACTTTAATTTCAGAGCAGACAGAGCAAAGCAATTAAGCAAGCACTTCTGTTGTGAGTTTAAGGGTGTATATAATTATGCGGGCTTTGTAAAGTATAACAGTTGTTGCAATTATATATATAAGGGCGAGATTATCACCAACACTTTAACGGAAGTTTTAGCGGCGGCGAATAAGTCGCAACTAAAGGTTGCAGAAACAGAAAAGTATGCCCACATAACTTATTTTTTTAATGGGCAAAGAGAGTGCGAGTATGCGCTTGAGAGGCGCGTCCTTATCCCATCAAACAGACAAGTAGCAACCTACGACTTAGCGCCCGAGATGTCTGCAAAACAAATTACAGATGCGGTAAAAAAAGAGTTAGGGGGCTACGACTTTATTTTGCTAAACTACGCAAACTGCGATATGGTAGGGCATACGGGTAACTTTAAAGCGACAGAAAAGGCGTGCGCGGTAGTAGACAACCAACTAAAAGAATTAGTGCCACTTGCGATAGAACAGGGCTATATAGTTATTGTAACAGCAGACCACGGAAACGCAGAACAAATGCTAGACAAAAACGGCAAGCCGCAAACAAGCCACAGCACAAACCCAGTTCCGTTTTTACTAATTATGAATTATGAATTAAGAATTCAGAATTGTGCAAAAAATAAAGAATTGAACTCAAAAACAAAAAACGCTAGCCCAACACAAAATATAACGCTAAAACAAAACGGCATTCTAGCAGATATCGCGCCAACAATTCTACAACTAATGAGATTACAAAAACCACCCGAGATGACAGGAAACACTTTACTTTTAAAAAATAATATGATATAATGATAATGATACAGAAATATAATACTTGAGAGCGAGGTTTAAATAAACGATTTTTAAGGTTTATACTTTGTGAGGAATTATGAAAAAAGCATTTAAGTTTTTACTTATTATAACACTTGTAGCCCTTATGTCTATAACTTTATTAGCGTGCGTAGCTTTGGAAGACGAAGATGGTCGCGGTGAAACTCCTGCTTTACCAAATGGTGTTTACTTAGCAAACAACCAAACTTTGCGTGAATTTATCAGGTTTAATACCTTAACTGAAAGGGTTGCTATAGAACAAGTTTTGCCGGGCGCAAGCACAGATTTAAACTTTTTAATGTCTACTTTTGGGGGTGCAGATTTTTTACAAGGTGTAACGGTTGTAAGTTATCAGCAGTTTTGGTTTTTGTATGAACAATTTTTAGCAGACTATCAAATAGAGCAGCACTTAAACGAACTTAACGCTGCATTTAATTTGGTTATACATAGTGGTGCGGTTTTCTTTTTAGCCAGCGAAGTAGACTTAGAATATGTTGACGGAAGACACGTTTTTCAAGAAAATTTTAAGTACGAATTCATACCGTATGAAGCAGACGAATTAGAAGATGCTTATATTTCTTTCACCATAAGTGGCAGAACAATAGATTTAACACTAAGGGCAACTTTTTCACTTATAGATTATACGTTTGAAGCACAGCTACAATTTGTGCGACAACCTGCTTTTTCTATTGTAGAAAACGAAAGTCCTAGAGTATTTTATGGAGCGAGCGCTTTAAGTTGGACGCGTATAAATACAACGCATTTTTATGCTGTTTATTCAAAGATGGACGGCGAGATAATAAACGCTATTATCACAGAAGATTTAGCAATAGATTTTGCCGTAGCGCTTAGTAATATTAAGGAAGCGGGAGAAGCTAGTATATTTGTAAGGGCAGCGGGGGCGTACGTTGATGTTTATCAGCAAAGAGCGTTTATTCCCTCTGGTTTTAGCGAGCAAGTAGTAACAGTGCAGATAAATGAAGTTGAACATAACAAAGTGGGTAAGCCAGCACTGACATATTTTAGCCAGTATGGTTTTTCGTGGAAGGGTTATAACTCTTCGTTTTACAGAGTTTATATAGACAGAGGTGAGGGGTTCGAACTTTTTTTAGATAATATTACTTGGGCTACTTTAAGTTTTTTAAGCACAGATATTACATACACTATAAGAATAATTGCATTTAACGACTCACCCGCCATATTTCATAACGGTAGTTTAATAACTTTTGCAAGATATTCTAAACCACTGTATGTTGCTTTTCCGTATGTGTTTGATAAAATACGTACCGAGATAACTTTTGTGGCGCCTTATAATCAAACCTTTTTGCCATTAAACAGAATGTTTGGTGAGCTGTTTGACACATTGCCAATCCCCGTGCCTCCGTTAGGCAATAATTTTGTAGGTTGGTATACAGCAGAAGTTGGTGGGCAGCGAATGACGGCTAATTCGCGTGTTCCAAATCAAGAAAAAATTATTTTGTTTGCGCGTTTTGAATTACTCCAATTTACAATAACTTACAACACGGGCGGCGGCTCGCATACCAATCAGGCAAATTTTACAATAGAGAGTGAATTTGTTTTTGAAGCAGCAAGCAGAGTAGGCTACACATTTGTTGGTTGGTTTGAAGATGCTTCCCTTACCCAAAGCATAACGCGGCTAAACAGAGGAACAGCAAGCAACTTAGAAATTTTTGCTAGTTTTGTTGCAAATATCTACACCGTTTATTTGAATTTAAGTGGTGGCGTAGGTGGTGTTAGTTATGTGCGCGCAACTTTCAACCAGACAATGCCAGAATTGTTAGTGCTTCCAACTAAGCAGTTTCATAATTTTTTAGGCTTTTTTAATGAGAGTGGCAACGTAATGTTTTATAACGCTAACTTATTGCCAGTTTCAAACTGGACAATACCATACAACTATACGCTTTTTGCAAGGTGGGAGATATTTAATTTTGCCCTTACTAGCGGCACTGCGCCAAATATTGCTGATACTAACATTGTAATATTACAAGGTCCCGAATGGCTGGATGGCACAACTATAGTTTATAACGACATTTTATTTGCCTTAAACCTTTTTGCTAATACTGCTCCTGCGCGCGCCCTTACCCTGATAAACTTAAGAACGGGCGAAGTAGAACAAATTGTACACCTAGCAGGAAATGCAACTTCTTTAAGTTTGTATGGCAGCAAACTTGCAATTTTAGTAGCAGACAGGCATATATTCTTTTTTGACGCGCAAACAAGAATAATGCAACCAGATTTTGTAACTATCAACAACATTAATATTAATAGAAATAGTGCGCCTTTTGCTTTTTATAAAAATTATATTTATTATGCAAGTGGTGCTTCAATAAGACGCTTTTGTTTAAATACAAAGCAAGATATTTTAATTTATACAAAGCCGCAAGCTGATAGTTTAATTTTTGCATTAGACGTAAAAAATAGTCGTCTTGTTGTTACGTTTGCAGGAAGGTTTGTGTGGCCTCACACTACAGAGTCTCGAATCAGAATTTTAAACTTATCAACAAATCAGATGTTGCCGTTTGAAAGACAAGGTTTAGTTAGGGGACCACTAATACTTAATGGGCAGTTTATTTTGAGGGGTTCAGCATATAGCACAATAGATGGCTCTTTAATTACAACTTTTTTTGATGTAACCTTTAATGGCTTAGAAACAGCGGTTGTTTTACAGACGGATAGGTTTATTGTTTTTTCAGATGCAATATTTAATAGATTTACGCAAACTTTTGACTTTGTAGGTCCTACTGGTTTTGGTGGCTTTGTGTTAAGTGACGGGCACATCGTTTTTACAAATAATAGCCGCGATTTTCACCTTATGTCTACTTTTGGTTTTCCACAAAGCAGAACAATAGTAGTAGATTACAGACCGCCGTTAGATTTATCAGCCTTGCCAATTGCAAACCCGCCAACTACACCTAACAATTCGCCATATATTTTTGCTAGGTCTAATACAGGTAACGCACAATATATAGATAAAAGGTGTGCTCAAACGGGGCAAACATTAAGCAGGGTGCATATTATTACTACGCACACGGGCGGTATAATTAATGTAATAGGCGAGTGGGGTGGCTATTTGTATTTGATGGGTTCTGTAGGGGCAGCAACTCCGCCTTCGGCGCGTATAATATACAAAATAAATATTGCTCAGTTTGAAACAAAAATCCAACTATTTTCTACAACAAGTGTTATAACAAATTTCTTTCTTGTAGACGACAGAATTTTTACTTGGGCTGGGTCTACTATGTTTACTATTAATTTGCATGCAAATGCAGTTACATCACGCAATTTTGGCGCTAATATTTTTATATTCTTTGATAAAGAAAGCAATTTAAAATTTGTTCAAGAAATGGCTGGAGCTAGGCGCCTTTTTGAGATTTGTTTAACACACGGGGCAGAGCGTGCAGGAAATGCCCCTGTCACGTCGGTCTCTGCATCAACACAGACAAACATTATGTTAAACAGCAGATTTATATTCATAGAAACTTTAGTTATTTGTCGTGAGAGTCTAACTTTATTTGCCACGTGGAGCACACCTGGCACAAGCAGCAATGTTTTTATGCACCCACACGCTGTAGATGACAACTTTATAGTTAATAGATTTTGGATAAAATGTACACGCACTTTTAGGCGCATATATTTTTCTAATAATGTTTTAGGTGCAGTTATTACAAGTGACGCTATATATCTAACTCAATCAGCCACTTTAACAAGAAGGTTACTAATAAGCGAGATATTTAAGAATTAACTCTCTAGATATTTGCGTAGCTTATTACAAAAAAACATATGTTAAATTGCTTGACATATGTTTTTGTTTTTGGTAAGATAGAAGTTAGGAATTGGATAGTTAAAAATTGGACAGATAGAATTTTTAGATAGAAATGTAAAAATGTAAAAAGGCAAGAAGTTAAATTGCTAAAAACAAAAAATCGTAAAAGGTAGGTTATTTTACTATGTATGAATTTGCTGGTATATTAAACGTAGTTTTATTTATAATATTAGGGATATGCTCTGTATTTATGGTTATTGCTGTAATTTTTCAAAGCGGTGGTAATCAAGAGGGTTTAGGTGCTATTACGGGCGCTCAGGAGAGCTATTTTGGTAAACACAAAGGCAAAAATGTAGAACAGCGTCTTAAGCGCCTTATTATTGTTGCGGCGTTTTTGATATTGCTTTGCTCTATAATGCTTTTAGTAAGCCAAACGTTTTGGAGAGCGTAAGCAAGCGTAAAAACAATTAAAGACCAAACAAGTAAGACGATTTTGTAAAAGTTTAATTTGCCCTACATATTTTTGTAGGGCATTTTTTGAGAAATTATGAGAAATAGAAAGGGTTTTGGCAAGGCTAGTACAGGTAAGACATCTGGTAAGACGTCAGGTGGGGCTGGTAAGTCATCAGGTGGGGCATCTAGGGCTGGCGGTAAGCCAAAAGGTAGAAAAATGACTGCTGGAAATAGCGGTAGAATTAAAGCAGACAAAAATGCTGATAGAAATGCACTTATAAGGGGTTACTTGGAAGGCAACCCTAAAGGGTATGCTTTTTTTATTAGGGGCAACAAAGGCGACAAGCGCGCGGGGCGCTCTGGCGACTTGTTTGTTGCAGAGCGCAACTTAAATGGCGCGCGCCACGGCGACAAGGTTTTTGTTAAGGCTAGGGGCGGGGACGCTGTTGTTGAGAGCATAATAGAGCGTGGCTATAAGCAGATTGTAGGCACATTTTTAGTGTATAACAAACTTAGTGC
>WQRI01000051.1 GCA_009786825.1 Bacillota bacterium | reverse complement strand
CAGCCGGCACGGCGGGTTATATAGCACAAAGCAAAATCAGAGCGCGTAGAAATAGCGAAGCAAACGAGTGGACTATGGACTAATTTCTAACTGTTCAAACGTAATGGCATATAATGTTTGTAACCATTATTCATTATTCAATATTCATTATTCATTCAACCAAAAAAGGAACGCGAGAATTTTCTCGCGTTCCTTTTTTGGTTGTTAGCGGCATCGGTTGTTGTTTTCTACGAAAATTATGTCTGGGTAGTGGGTGTGTAGGGGGGATAGGTTTCGTGGGAAGCGGGGGTTTGTGCCTAGGCAATGGTTGTGTATTCTGCGCTCTACGTTTTGCAAAAAGTGTATGTCTTGTTCTAGGTTGTTTAAAAATAGGTCAAACTCGCACATAAGTTTTGCGTTTTCTTGCCTTGCTAGTCTGTATATTTCTTGTCTGCTATTGTGGTGGTTGCGCCTAAAAAACATAATATAATCTCCTAAAAATTATGGTTTGAAATGTGGTTTTATGTAGATTGGGTTTTGTGTGGTGTGGTTGCGATTGGTATTGCTTGTTTACAAAGGTTATTCGCTTAAAAGGTTGTTGTAAAGTCCGTGTGTTTTATTTGTTATAAACTGGGCGGCTTTTATAGCGCCCATAGCAAATAGACTTTTGCAATGTGCTTTGTGGCTGATTGTAATGCTTTCGTTTTTGCCTATAAAAAGCACATCGTGGTCCCCAATTATATTGCCGCCCCTTATCGCGTGTAGGGCAATTTCGTTTTCTCTTTTTTGTAGTTTTTGCTCTCGCCCGTAAACTAGTGGTTTGTTTGGGTAGATGCTTGTAAGTGTTTTTGCAAGGGCTAGGGAAGTACCTGAGGGTGAGTCTAATTTTTGATTGTGGTGTTTTTCTATAATTTCTATGTCGAAGCCGTTAGGGTTAGTCTCGAAGTTTTTAAGGGCTTTTGCCGTAGTGGATATTAGTTGGTGCAGAATTGCTACGCCTAGTGATAGGTTTGCGGATAAGAATATGGGTATGTGGCTACTTGCCTCGGTTATGGCTTTGAGTTGTTCTTTTGTGTGTCCGGTTGTGGCGATAACTGTTGGAAGGGATAGCCTTAGGGCAAACTCTAGTAGGTTATCTAGTGCTGAGTGGTTAGAAAAATCTATAATGCAGGTTTTGGGGCAGATTTTGGGGTGGGTATTAGGCAGGGGCGTATCTGTGTCTATTTTTTGTAAGATGTTTATATTTTGAGTATTACAGTAGTGTGCAACTGCGCGACCCATATTGCCATTAGCACCAAAAATTATTATATTCATAAATGCAATTCTCCGTTGTAGGTATTTGTTTTTTTAAGTGGTTGAGAGCGGTTGTTTTTTTGTAAAAGGTGGTTTTGTTAAAGGCGTTTTAGGCAAGCGAGTTTGACCCTAGCCCGTTGCGACTTTTACCTAGCCCGCGAGTTTTAGCCTAGCCCGTAGTTTGATAGTATGGCTTTTAGTTCGTTTGCTTGTTGTGGACACATATCGCTTAGTGGGGCGCGTAAGATGTTCTCGCTTATAAGCCCTACCATTTTTGCGGCGGTTTTTACGGGGATAGGGTTAGATTGCAAAAACATACCGCGAATGAATGGCATTAGTTTTATTTGTATGCGCGCCGCTTCTTTTGTGTTGCCACTTAAGTATAGGTTTACCATTGTTTGCGTTGTGTTGGGTATTATGTTTGCCATAACGGACACAACGCCGTGTGTGCCTAGAGATAGAAATGGGATAGTGGTGGCATCGTCGCCCGAGTAGAAGGCAAAGTTTTCAGGGGCAAAACTTTCGTGAGCGAAGTCTGGGGCGAAGTCGTGTGTAGAGTTGCCACTATTGCCTCTACTATTACTTCCCGTGTACATTTTTTGCAATGCATATTTATACTTTGCCAAAAGTTCGAAATCTGCGCTTGCATCTTTTAGTGCTACTATGTTTGGGTTTGCTTTAATAAGCTCTACAAGCGTATCAGGCTCTATACTAACACCGCCTGTGCGGGCAGGCACGGTGTATAGCATTATTGGCAGGCTTACAGATTTTGCAACGTGCGTGTAGTGGTTTATAAGCCCTTGTTGCGTTGGCTTGTTGTAGTATGGGGTTACTACCATAATCGCGCTTGCGCCGTTAGCCTCGGCATTTTGAGCATACTTGATTGTTGTGGTTGTGCAATTTGTGCCAACGCCCACGATTACGGGCAAGCGAGCATTTGTTTGGCGCACCACAAACTTTATATACTCGCACCGCTCTTTAGGGGTTATGGTAGACGCTTCGCCCGTTGTTCCTAAAATAACAAGCGCGTTAGTTCCTTCGTTTACGTGGAAGTTAATTAGGTTTTCTGTATCGCCGTAGTGAATGTTGCCGTGTTTGCAAAAGGGTGTTATAAGCGCTACGCTGCTTCCTTTAAATATCATAATATTTGCTCCTAGACTTGATTAGAGTTGGCATAAGTAAACAACTCTACTAGATTAATTTTTTTGCTATATCCAGCGCGTTTGTTGCCGCACCTATACGCAAGTTGTCTGACACTAGCCACAAGTTAAGCCCGCTTTTGACGCTGTTGTCTTTTCGTATTCTGCCTATGTGTATGTAGTCGTTGTTATGTGCATCTAAAACAGTTGGGTAGGGCTGAGTTATTTTTATATTGTGTGCTGTGCTTAAAATTTCTGTTACAAGAGTGAGAGTTTTTTTGTGGCACGCGGGCAAGTCTTTTTCGAACTCTAAGTTGAGCGATATGCTGTGGCAGTTTTGTATAGGCACGCGTACTGCTGTTGCCGTTATGGGCAGGGTAGGCAGGTATAGTATTTTGCGTGTCTCAAAAATTAGTTTGTATTCTTCTTTTGTGTAGCCGCTTGGGGTGATATCGTCTATGTGCGGTATTATGTTGTTATGTATTGGCTTTGCAAAAAACTTTGGCGGGTTGCCGCTTGCTGTTAACTCTAAGTCTGCTAGCCCGCTAAGCCCCGCACCAGAGACTGATTGATATGTATTATATATAACGCGCTTAAGGCTGAGTGCATCGGCAAGTGGTTTTAAAGCACTAGTGGCAATAATTGTAGAGCAATTAGGGTTGGCGATTATTATGCCTTTGTTGTTGTTGCTGTTGAGTAAATGGTTGTCACAATTAACACCAGCCACAACAAGCGGAACAATCTCACACATTCTAAAGTGGCTAGAATTATCTATAACTATACAGCCCGTGTCTGTAAAAAGTTTTGCGTACTTTTTTGCAATAGCCGCACTAGCCACAAAAAAAGCAAGGTCGTAGTGCTTATCTAGTTTTCCGCAACTTTTTGTTTTTATGGGGTTATCTCTGTCGAAAAGGTAAAACTTCGCGTTTTTAAAAATGGGCGTATACTTAGGCTCTTTAATAATTTCTAGCAGTTTTTGCCCAACAAGCCCGCTATAGCCGACAACCGCGACATTTAATTTTTTTTGCTTATTAGCCATATTAAATTAATTTATGCTAATTAGTTTGTTAATAGTATTGTTTTTGCTTTACTTTGGGTTTAAGATGTGGTAAAATTAAGGTTAGCAAATTTATTTACATCTCCTGAACTAAGGGTAAACTCTAGCGAAGCGAGCCTAAATTTTTAGGCACTAGGTCGCTTAGGCGGGTTCAGAGCAAAGGGAATTATGGCTGATAGTCGTTATGAAATTTTTAACACAGTAAAGCAACACGATGTACACGATATAGAACTTGTAGATGAAGAGGGCATTCAACAACTCAAGTTTCAAGTGGGCGTATCTAAGTTGTCGGTTTTTGGTTTTATACTAAGAAACAGGCTTAATGGCTTGATGTTGCTTAATATACTAGGCATTTTGTTTGCGGGCTTTATAATATGGTTTTTTGTGTGGCACGGAATGCAGGTTATAGAAATAGCCCGTCGCTATCCGTTTTCTGCTAATTTGTTGTGGGGCTACCCCGGAACAGGGCTTTATTATTTGGCAGACCACGAGGCAGAACTGCTACAAGCAAGGTGGCAGATGTTTTACTTTTTAGTGCCGAGCGTGATGTTAGCGGCGGTTGGGCTTGCTGTTGTGTTTTACGTTGTGAGATGTTACTGTGTAGACATTGCGTTTAAGCCACAAAACATTTTAAGGGCAATAAAACTTAATGGCATAAATTTTGCGCTTTTGGGGCTTGCTGCGGGCGGTCTGCTGTTGTTTTTCAACTTTTTAGATTTGTTTTTTGTGGCAAACGTATCGGGCTTTTGGTTTTGGGTTTTGCGCGTTTTGATGTTTACAGTAGCATTGTTTTTTGCGGTAATAATATTGCTTACTATGTCGGCGCTGTCTATGTATAGAATGCCGCTTCATAGGGCTGTGATTATGGCGTTTACAATTTTTAAGATAATGCCGCTTGGTTGTTTAATTTTTGGGGCAATAGTAATAGCGCCAACATTTTTAGTGTTTGTTTTATCGGGCTTTGTGTCTATGATAATGGTTGCGATTTTTGTTTTGCTAGGCATAAGTTTTTCAGCACTAGCGTGGACTTGCTACACTCACAACATATTCGACCTAGCAATTAACCAAAGGTTTATAGATAAAGAACAACGCAAGGCAATTAAAAAAGCCACTTCGTAGTGCTTCGTAGTATTAAATTTTTGTCGGTTGTTTTTCCTTGTGTAAGACCAAGCGCCAAAAATATCAAATTTTTAAAAATGACAAAAGGAACAAAAGATAACGTAATAAATTTTCCGAAAAACCCTATGTATTATGAGGGTATTATTAACCGTGCCATTAAAGAGAGAGACTATGTAAGGGCATTAACATTTGTTCACAAGCTTTACGAAAGGGAAGTAGTAAAAGATTTTGAAAGCCCAAGAGAGAGAGCCTCAAGTGTTAAAACCCCAAGTGACTTTAAAACCCCAAATGTAAAAGAGCCAAACTTTAAAAACCCAAATGTAAAAGACCTTGCGCTTTCATCTAGAAAAAATGTTCCATCACCTGCAGAATTATTTTACAGACACTATCTAGGGCGAATTTATAGTTTGATTGGCCTCTACGAGCAAAGCATAGAGCAATATTTTATACTGCTAAAAATTAAAGACTACGACGAGAAAATAAATTTAGAGATAAGCAAAAACTTTTTGGCACTTAATTTACAAAACGAGGCTATGCATTATCTAGAAAAATATTTTGATAGAGAAGCCCACCTGCCAGAAGACTATCTCTACGCAACAGACGAATTTTTAGAAGGTAGAGCCGAAGGCACACAGCTTAGAGTTGTATACCCGCCTGCCGCAATAGACTTTAGCAAAGAGATAGATTTTGCCACTTTTTTAATGAGAGAGGGCGAGTATAAAAAAGCAATTTCTATACTAGAAAAAGTTACGCGCGAGAATAGAGATTATTTTTTGGCGCAAAACCACATAGCGTATGCGCACTACTGCGACAAAAAATTTACAAAGGCTATAAATGTGTCGCTAAAGGTTTACAAAGCAGACAAGCAGAACATATACGCGCTTTGTAATTTGGTATCTTTTTACGAGGCGGCGGGGGATAGACAGAACACAAACTTGTTTATAAAAAAACTTATGGCGGTTAAAACAGATTGCCCGCGAGACCACTTTAAAATGTCGGCGGTTTTTGCAGACTTAAAAATGCACACAGAAGTTGCTAACTCGCTAGATATAGTGTTAAAAAGTAAGCCTTTTAGTTCTCACTCGTTGATGATGGCGGCTACCGCTTACATAAATTTGGGGCAGTACAAAACGGCGCTGGGTCTTCTTCAAAGGGCAAGGCTTGTAGACAGAGACAACTACGGGCTAAAATACCTGATTGATTTAGCGGTTCATTTAGATAACCAAACTACAGCGGATAGCAAAGCGACAACAGAAGCCGAGCCAATTTATTACATAGACGAATTCAGAACAACGGTAACGCTTCCGCTTCATTACGTTATGCAAGTACCCTACGAGGTTGCTATGCACAAGTTAGAGGTTATAAAACTTATGCTAACAAGCCCTCAAGATGCTTTTGATATTGCTTTTGCTAACAAAGGCTACGAGCATCATTTTGTTAGGTGGGCTTTCACATACAACAACTTGCGCATAAGGCAACACCTTATAGAAAAACTAAGTAAGTCTACTAGCAAACACAACATAGAGTTTTTGAAAGACTTATTGATAGGCTCTAAACTAGTTAAGGAAGAGCAAAAAGAGATTATATACGAACTGGTTAAAGAACAGCGAGCAAGCAAAATATGTGTGGTTGTAGATGGCATTTTTAAAAAACTGCTAATATCGTATAAGGACGACTATATTCTGCTAGAGCCTATTTTCAGACTAGCATACGCCCTTACTATAACTTCGTGTACATTTATTTTTACAGATTTCGAAACGGATATCTACAAAGCATTTTTAAAAATTTTGCGCAAAACGCAAAACAATCGTAATGCCTTTAAGTGTCCCAAAGCACTAGCGGCGTGTATACTATACCTAAGCAATAACAGCATAGTAAAAAACGTAAAGCACAACAAAGAAATTTTTCCAGACCTTTTCTCTGCATCTTTCCAAACATTCGAAAAATATCTGCAAATTATAGAAAACAGACCCACATTTTAAAGGGTCTGTTTGTTGCTTAAAAAGCATATCAAATATATAGACTTTTCTGCAAAATAAAATTTAGTTAATGGTTGACTTTTTTGTTTAAATGATGTATACTAAGTTAAAGACAAAAAAGTTTATAAAGCAGAAAAAATCAAGTTTTTAGCGGGGTAATTAATATGACAACAATCACTGTAACACAAGAGACAAACTGGCAAGAAATTGCAGAAGCCCTTAAGGCAAAGGGTGGCAATAAAGTTATAGTTATGTCTGAGGCAGAGTTAGACGCGCATACAGAGATGGTCTTAGCGAAACAATGGCTAATGGCAGAATTAGAAAAATCGGAAGACGACAAAAGAAATGGCAGATACACAGTATACACCCAAGACGAATTAAAAAGTGGTAAGTTAGCAAAAGATATTATTAGGCGCGCAAAACAACAAAATTAATTTTGTGCTTTGGTAAAAAATGAAAATAGTAGAAACTCTTTTAAGTGCAGAGTTGGATATGATTAGATTCCATATAAATATTGCTAAAGATAGCCCAACAAATGCAGATAAGCAGATATATAAAATAGAAAAGCACATAGAAAAAATTGGTCGTATGCCTAACATTTGCAGACCGCTAAAGTATATTTTTGGCGTAGACACAGATTTTTGTCGCTCGATAATAAAGCCTTACATAGTTATAACAAAGCATTTTGATACGCATATAGAAGTGCATAGAGTTTTTCACGGCAAAGAAAACTATGTCTCTAAGTTGTTTGGTTTATAATATTTTTTTGACAGCCCAGTTTCAGTTGGGCTGTTTTTTGTTTTTGAGAAGTAAACTACTATTAGGCGCGCGATGTATACTAGCCCGATTACGCCTAAAAGCGGGTAGAAGTATGTTATTAAAAAGTTGAAGCCGAAGCGCGATATGATGTAGCCTAAAAGTGCGGTTAGGGTTATGGCTATTGGCTTGTGCTTTATAAAGTCGTTAACAAAGTGAGACGAGGCGAATAGTGCAGAGCAAAGTGATGTTATAATGGCGGCAAAAAGCACCATATATATTACAATTATAAAGTGCGCGGGCAAATCGTGAGAGAGAAAAATTAAAGGGATATCTTCTTGCACAATGCTTCTGTGAGACAAAAAAAGCGCAAGTATAAATATTGCTACCAAAACGCCGATAAAAACCCCGCCTAGCAAACTAGCCTTTATAGAGTCGTTGTTAAGTTTTTTTAAAAAACTGTTGTCTGTGCTTTGCCCGCTGTAGTTTTGAATTTTGTCCCCTAAATTCTGCTCATTACCCTCTGCGGAAAACTTAGCCAGCGCGCCCCCCGCAAGTAGCATATTCGTGCCTATATATAAGGCTATGTGAGAGAGCATACTTGCAATTGTAAAGGGTGTAAGCCTAGCGTGCGGAATTAAATATTCGGGCGGGGGCAATGGGCGCGTGAGAGAGTAAACGCAAACAGCAACGATAATAAGTATAATAAATGGGATAACCACAAAGTTAACGTTCAGTATGCCGGACGCCCCGCGCGCAACAATAACAATAGCAATAAACACAGACAGCAAAGAAAAGATGGGAAAGCGTATGTTAGGGAAAGCAACCTTAGACAAACTGTCTAAACCGGCAAGCATCGTAGATAAAAACACAAAGTAAGACAAAATAATTAAATAGTTAAAAACAATGCTTGCTTTGCCGAACAAAAGTTTGTTAAAGTCTTCTATATTAGTGGGTTTGTGAACTTGTCCAACTTTTATGTATAAGTAGGCAGACACAAAAAAGAACAACCCAAGCAATGCTATAAAGGGCAGTATGCTTGTCCCGAATGGTAAAAAATACGTTAAAAGCTCGCGCCCAGAAGCAAAGCCCGCCCCAATAATTGTACCTACAAAAAACATAGCAAGCTTAATAGACTTTTTGTTGTTAACCCATAATGTGTGCATATGTAATTATATGCACATACCCTTTACAAAAATTTCAAAATATGCGAAAAAACAACACGAAAAACACTTGCACTTTACACGAAAATATGCTATCATATAATAGTAAGCGAACAGCGAACAGCGAACAGCGAACAGCGACCAGCGACCAGTCGGGCAAGTGCGGGCAAGTAAGCAAGCGGAAGCCAAGTAGGCGGGCAATGCAAGCGACCAGCAACTAAGCAATCAATTCACAAAATTAAAAATATAAATAAATATCCCATACAGTCTTTAATGGGGAAGGAGATGTTATGATTAATAATTTAATTTTACCAAACTCGGGTGACGAATTAAGCCAAATTGAGATGCAGTACATAGATGGTGGCAACAGAAGCGGCGGAACAAGTACAGCGGAGATGCTACTACTTGTAGCATTAATCGGCGTATCAGTAGCATCAATCGGTGTATCAGTACACACTATGGGCAGAAACAGAGCAGCAAGGCAAGAACAAGCAGCAGTAACAGCACAAGAGTAAAAGGCAACAAACTTGTAAAAAAGTACTCGATTTTAGCACTCATTTTCCAATCAAAAAAACAGCAGGCACTACCCTGCTGTTTTTTTTAACCCTTTTTCAATTCAAACGAAACATTTTGTGTTTAATTTTACCCATAAAAGTTTGTTGTTAATATTAGTTTAAAGTTTGTTCATATGCTTGACTTTTTTTTTTTTTTGATAGAATATATTTAACAGTTTTAACAATTGTTTAGCCTTTTTAAAAGGCTATGAACTATGTTAAAACTTTAAAAAATAATTTTTAAAAGGAGGGGGAACAACGAAGCATCGAAATTATATTTAGGGTTTGATGCCGCTTTAGTATTTAAAAATGCTGTCGCGAAAAAATGTTGTTTCAAAAAAACTATGGGGAAATTAGTTTTACCAAAAAATGGCGGTGAAATCGCTTCAAATGAAATGCAAAATGTAGAAGGTGGGTGTGCGCCTATTGTAACAACTGCAAAGACTTTTCAAAGTATGTTGGACCTTGCTAGTGGTGGCTGGAGAGTAGATTACGCAAGTGTAGGTACATCAGGGTGGTTTCAATGTAAGGGGCTAGATATTACGGTAACATCGGCTTTATCACAGCAAGGTGTTGAAGACATTAGCATAATGAACCTAAGAGTTAACGGAAGGCAAATTATGAAGTTTAGTTCTTTAAGCGATTCGCCACTTTACAAAACCGACTATATACAAGGCGCTAAAACACAAATACCGGCTGGCTCTATAGTAGCGGTTGGTAGGTGTTAGTCTTAGAAATTGTTTTTCGAAAATACTTTTTAGAAATTAAATTAAGGGAGAGAAAAAATATGTTAAAATCACCAAGTGTTGGATATGAATTATGCTATGAAGCGGCGCAGTATGTAGAAGGTGGCTCTAATTATAAGGCAGCGCAAAATACGACGTTTAGGGATGCTATCGTTCCTGCGTTGATTGTTTCCGTTGCTACTTGTACTATAGCTGGAGGTATTGTAGGTGGTCCGAAAGGGGCTATTGCTGGGGCTGGAGTTGGCGTTATTGCAGGAGTGCTGGCCGTTCCGGTTGCTATAGGTATGCAAAATGCTTTCCGAGCGTATAATTTTTTTATACAGACGACGCTGCAAAACAGACTTGGCTCAGATTAAAATGCTAAAGCATAGGGTCAGTTGTACGACGTCCCCGTGACCCAAATTTCTAACTGTTCAAATGTAAGGGCATTTAATGTTTGTAACAATTCATAATTCTGAATTATTTCAAAAAAAACTGACCGCTGTTCGCTGAACCCTGACCGCTCAACCAAAAAAGGTTTTTCGGAAATTCCGAAAAACCTTTTTTGGTTGCTATTAAAGTACTTTTACGTCGAAGGTTATTATTAGTTGCTCGTGTGGTTCTAGTTTTCTGATTCTGTGCTTTATTTTGTTGCCTTCTACTTCTGCGTGGCGGCGTCTGCCGTTTATGCGGAAAGAGTCGTGTATATACTTTAAGCCCCTTACAAGTTCGTCTATAAAGATTACATCTTCTATCTCTAGGTTAGAGTGGTTTTTTACTAAAAACTTGCACTCTAGTACCTCGTGTTCGAACACTATGTCGCAAAAAGGCTCTTGCACAACTTCTATGTTAACCTTTCTTGCTTTTGCCGGGTTGCCCGGTATGATGTGTATGCGCTCGCACCTTTCTATTGCTAGGGAAGGCTTGTTTTTAACCTCACTCTCAATTGGCTCTGGTGGTCTGCCGTGTGGTGGTCTGCCACCCGGTCCGCCAGGTCCGCCCGGACCTCTGAATCCTTCAAAAGTTTCTCCGTTACCTCTGATTTGCTCTCTCATAAAATTACTTACCTCATTATATAGGGTTGCTCTTCGCCGTGGGCTATGCTATGCGCTAGCGCACCGCAAATAACCGCTACCCTTTAAAAAAAATTAACTACATAGACTATCCGTGTGTTACGGATAATCTATGTAGTGGAAATGAGGGATGCTTTGGTTTCAAAACAAGTAAACTTCTCAAAAAACAAGTAAGCGTTTTAGTTTAGTGGTTTTTTGGCTGTTTGTATTTTTTTAAGTCCTTACAATACCATAATATGAGATTTGGGCTTGTAGTGTTACAAGTTTGGCTTAGATATATTGAAAGAAATTTTTGTAATATTAATAGCAAAAATACGCAAAAAATTTTTTGAAAAAAGTTGAAAAAAGTTTGTGAAAATGCTTGACTTTGGTTAAAATATTTTATATAATAGATTTAGCACTCTGAGATGTAGAGTGCTAGCAAATAAGGGTTTGAAGTGTAAAAAGCACGTAATTTTACTAAACAAATGTAGGTTCACTAAAACTTTTGGTTTACGAAAAACTTTACAATAAACATAGGAGGGTTAGCAATGAAACTTAGTGATAGAAAACAAAAGATTTTGCAAGCGGTTATTGATGACTATGTGGCTGATGCTAGCCCGATATCAAGTAAGCATTTGCAAGAGAGCGTTTTTCCGGACCTATCCAGCGCGACTATCAGAAACGAACTTATGGCGCTTGAAGAGATGGGTTATTTGCTACAGCCGCACACGTCGGCAGGGCGCATACCTAGTTTGAAAGCGTACGAGTATTATGTAGACAGTTTGATGAGCGCAAGCCCGCTAACAGTAGAAGAGATAGCAAAAATAGAAAACTATTTTACTAACCAGATAAGCGGCATAGATGAAATTGTTAAAAAAACCGCAAAACTAATCTCTGACATAACTAATTATACATCGGTTGTTGTTGTAGACAATTTGCGCGATGTTATTATAGAAAAAATAAAACTTGTGCCGCTTGGCAAAAAGAGCGCGCTGTTAGTTATTGTTACGGGAAGCGGGGTTATTAAAGACAGCATACTAGAGTTTAAAAATGCATATTCGGACGATTATTTTAAAGCATCTACAGACCTGTTAAACAGAATGTATATAGGCAAAACGCTAGCGGATATAGACCTTTGTTCGCACACGATAGACTGCGAGATAGAGCAGTATCTAAGCATACTTCAAGTTGTTATAGATGCAATAAAGCGCCACACGGTAGACCTAAGCAAAAGGAATATTGCGCTGGAGGGTCAGAGTAAAATATTCGACCACCCAGAGTATAGAGATGTGGACAAGGTTAGAGAGTTTATGAGCCTTGTAAGCCACAAAGAGAATATCTATCCGCACTTAAAATCGGACAACATTCAAGTTAGTATAAATGTATCTAACACAGATGATAAGGCGTCTAGCGTGTCTATAGTGTCGGCAAGTTATAGGGTTACGGGCAAAAACATAGGTAATGTAGGCGTTATAGGACCAACCCGAATGGACTACAGCAAAGTTGTAAGCGTGCTAGAACACGTTGGGCGAGTGCTGGATAAAATTGCGTTTGAGAGAATAGATGATGACGAAAAATGTTAAGTGTTAAATTTTAAATGTTAAATGATTGCACCTACTTCGTAGGCAAAATTATTTACAAGTTACTCTCAGAGGCACAGTTTAGACTGTCGAAAAGTACGGCGTTTGATGGTTTAACATTTAACATTTAACATTAAAAATTTTAAATTGAATAAAGGAGGATATATAAATGTCTAAAAAGAACAAAGACACAATTGGGGCTACTGCTGCGGGGGTTGCTTCTAATGTTAGGGGCGGTGGTGAGACAGAGCAATTGCTCACAGAAAAAGAGTTGCAGTTAGAGTTGGCGGCAAAGCAACGGGACGAGTACTTACAACTTGCTCAGCGTTTGAAGGCAGACTACGAAAACTTAAAAAAGCGGGCAGATGCACTTGCGCCAAAGGTGAGAGAGGATACGCTTGTAAGCGTTATAGAAACCTTGCTTCCCGTGTTTGACAATTTGCTGTTAGCAAAAAACGGCATAACAGATGCGAGCATAGCAAAGGGTATAGACTTAATACTTAAACAGTTTCACGACACATTAACCACGCTTGGAATAAA
>WQRI01000050.1 GCA_009786825.1 Bacillota bacterium | reverse complement strand
CCCGGCTACTATGCGGCTGTATAGACTGTGTATGACTATCCACGTGCGTAGTTACACAACAATCACTCGTACAATCTACCACATACACATCAGCCCGGGCTACATCTCTTTGCACCGCAAAAACACCAGTCGCAAAAACTACAACCAGCATTAGCAACACAACCCGACTAATAAATTTTCTACTATAAATTATCTTTTCCATAAAAAATTAAACTCCTTAAAAAAAATTAATAGCACTACTAACAGCAAAAACTGCTAGTAGTGCTATAACTACTACTTTTTGTTGTTTCTTTTACTCTTTTTACTCTGTCCATCTTTCCACGCTTCTTTTTCAGCATTCCTTTTTGCCCTAACTTCACGAAGCGCCTCTTTTCCGTGCTTCTTTAACACAGCATCATCAAAAGCCATCGTATCTCTCTTTAAATAGCCTAATGAATATGCTTGTTTCTCTCTAGGGGTCATTTCACCCTTAAAGCCTGTTGCCTGCTTTTGGTGATGCTTTCTTTTATCTTTTCTTGAAAAAAACCCAAACATTTTTTACCTCATAAAAATAGGGCTAATAACTAGTACGACATTTGCCACACCAGTATTATTAGCCCCATTTGTTTTTAAATTTTATTGTTCCGACGTCGGAATTTTCCGCGCCTTATTTAACTTGCTTCATCGTCTGATAAAGCCTTACCCGCCTCGCGAGCCTTTTTTAGTTGTACTTCTCTAGCACGATAAAAGTTTTCCACTACGCTTCTGTCACTTGTTCTAGGTGCTGACAACTGTGCTACGTGTTCAACTTCATCTATTTCGCAAAAGCGTTTTGCGAAGTATGTAATTTGTGTAGACCTATTTCCATTAATATTCAGTTCGTTAACCTCTCTAACAAACTCTGCTTTATCTACACCATCACCAAATACTAAATTGAATGTAGCAAAAGCAGCAACATCACCGCGTGGCGCAGAGAATGTAGCGTAGTAGTTTTTGCCACTTAATACTACCGGCAATTCGTAGTTGTAAATCGGAGCACCCTCTTTACTTTTCATTTCTCTGCCCTCTTTGTCTATCGCAAGTTTTCTAAACAAGTGAACTTTTTCTATTGCAGGGCGCTGATAAACCCTACCATCCTTACCTTTAATAATGTTTTTGTTTTGTGTATTTTGTACTTTTTGTGTTTTTGACATAATAATGCCCTCCGTAAATTAAATTTTTTTCTTTCTGCTAACTCTTTGCAAGCTCGTTACAATTTTCTTTGCTAACTATTAAATTCAAGGTTGCTAACCTCTAGTGGTCTCCCAGCAATAACCACCCCCATTCTTTATATTCGCCCCTTTCTTTTGGCTAACTGTGGACCGCTAGCCTTTTATGAAATACTAGTAAGAGGGGCTACTCTTACTAGTATTGGTATGATAGCAGAAGCGCCAACGACTAAATCTACTCCTGCTATCAATGGTGGGGCTTTTTAGGCTAACCCCAAGCAAACATTATTAACTCTTATAGTCTAACAGCCTAATTGCTAAAATTCGCACTCTAAACAAAGCCCGCAATTAACACAATATTTTGTATGCGGTGGCAATGTCTCGCCACAGTTCGCACAAGTTAAGTAATATTCCATACTACCCCCGAACTTCCTTTAACTCGTCCCTATAAATGTCCAAAAATGCCAACAACATTTCTTTGACTATTCCGTTAAGACTATCCCCCATTTTTACTCTTTTTTCAATAAGAGTTGCCGTTGCTTTCATAAGAGACTTTAGTCTTATCAAACAACACTCATCTACTGAATAATTCATTTGCTATTCCCCTCAAACCCACATATTTTAATTTTTCGCTAAACGTGCGCTCTCACTTTTGTTGTATTCTATCTAAAGACTAGACACTCAATTTTGTTGTCTATCTCGAGATGTACCACATTCAGTTGTATTATTCTCTGCAACCATATTTTCTGTGTTTATAGCACCAAGGATTGTTACATTTTTTACCTTTCAATAATTCTTCAATACTTACATCAAAAAAATCTGCTATCCTAACCAAGTTGTCTAAATTAGGCTCTGTAACACCATTAACCCACCGACTTACTGCTTGCTGGGTTATTTCTAAAAATTCTGCCAAATGCTTTTGTCTTTTAAAACTAACATCACATAGCAACTTCCGCAGATTCCTTGCAAAATGTTGTACTTTAACTTTTTCCATAATTTAATCTTTCAACCTATATCTCTCACGCTTGATGTTAAAATGTACCACAGCGTGTGTCTTGTTTTTGTAGATAGACATATCATATTCCATTTGCCCATAATCTTTAAAATATTCTCTTGCCATAACATCGCATTTGTCCCAAAGTATAACGTACCTTATCTTCCTTTCTAAACTTACAGACCATAACGATAACTTGCCCGCACAAGTTATCTTCCTAACATTAAAACCGCTTACTGTTTTAAATTTCATTTGCTACCCCCTTAAATTTTTGTATACTGCTAAACTTCTCTTTTTATAATAGCAGTAAGCCAAACTCTGTAAGTACAAACTGACTGAATTCCTATGTGATACAAAAAGCGAACGCACAAAAATTTACGCCAAGATACTTTTTTGGCTTGACGCTCTAATTCTGTAAGTTTTTTACTTTGTGTTTCTTCATACAACTCTGTAGCCCTATCAAAACATATTGGCTTTAATTTTACCTTAGGCTTCAAATCACACTTAGCGTTTCCACATCTAAGCCAAGCCTCAACGCTATAGTTCCATTTACAACCACATTTGAATTTGTTTTTTAAACTTTCCATTTTTAGCCCTCTCTTTAAAATTATTTCCTAAACCCGCCAAACTACCAAATGGCAACAAAAAAAGGTCTATCAGTAAATGATAAACCTTATACAAAAAGTAGCCCTATATTTGAAGTAATGACAAAGAATCATCTACTGCAAATATAATGTTACCATAACATTTTATGATATTAAAACAAATCTGTCCGGTAAATCTAAAAGCCAAGTTTTTTAAAGCAACCCTATCGTAAATCTCAAAGTAAGTCTACTTGCGCTTTAAAAATTGTATCCGTATCTAAAACGCCCCTTATTTTTATAGTTTTTGCTTCCCCACTCTCTTCCCTATAACTTTGCAGAGTAATCTCTTTGCCCGGCATAAGTTCTTTTGTGTAATTTATATGCACACCCTTTATGCCTTGTTTAATCTCGCTCTCACTCAGCATATTTAAAGCATACCGCGCGTAAACAACATTATTAACGTGCATATTAATGTCCAAGTCCGACATTGCTGAGACATACTTAACACTTTCAAGCGTACGGCTTACATCGTAGTCTACCTTTAAAGCCCCGCCGGCAAAAGCCTCGTTCTCATCAAAGCCGGTAAAAATCTTAACTTCATCATTACCTAGCCTTGCTATTGTTCTTGCCTTAACATCTACTAAACACCAGCGCGATGTACCCCTTATAATAACTTTGCCATCCGCATTTTTTATTTCTGTCTCTCGCCTAGCCTCTATTGCCTTAGGCTTTAAGGGCCACGTCTCTACTGTTAACTCGTCCCAAACACTAGGGCTTTGTATAATCTCTACACTAACCCTAGACATTATCCAAAAAAGCCCACGCTTTAACATATTAGCGTGCGAAAACCCAAGCTTTGTCGCGTGCATAACCGCCGCCTCTTGAAATAAATCTAAAACAGCAAAGGGCGAGATTCTATTATTAAAGTCCATATCAGACGTCTTAACCGCATACTTAAACGAGTGCCTTTGTTTTATCATTTTGTCCCCCGAATATATTTTCTAAATTACAAAGTCTTACTAGGTAAATTACAAATTACAATGTACAAATTACAAATGTTTCACCGCTAGCGCGGGCAATATTTTGTGTTTGCAAATTACCCAAAAATTATACGCAGACTGTTCAAACGCTTTGTAAATAATGAATTTAACATTTGTACATTGTAATTTGTAAATTGTAATTTTACAATACGATACTAAACCAATTATCTATATACGCCCCCCTATCATTTAAATTCTTTAAATAATAGGCGTGCTCCCACACATCTAAACTCAGCAAAATTAGTAAATCTTTTGGCAGGGCATCTTGATTTGCTGTTTTAACAATGTGTAAGTCTCCCGCAGAATATATAACTTTAGATGGGTCTAACAAAGCCTTATCCCCCTTTACAAGCCACGTATAGCCAGAGCCAAAAACAGAAAGTGCAGCAATTCTAAACTGCTGCTTAAAATTATCTACGCTTCCAAACGCCTGAGTTAATTGCTTTTGCAAGTCTACATCAGATATTACCCTGCCGTCTGGATAGGCGTAAGTTGGGCTTTGCTTGTTGTCTAGCCCATAAAAAAAATGCTCGTGGTTAAGCACACCACCCGCCTGATTTTTTATAGTTTGCGGCACGTCTGCCCCTGTCGCTAATTCGTAAAGCGTAGCAGTCTGATATTTAGGGTAGGGCTTAAGTAAAGAATTAAGGTTGTTAACATAGCCATAATAATGGCGCGTTACGTGTACATCCATAGTTTTAGTGTCTATGTATGGCTCGAATTGGTCGAATGTGAAACCAAAGTTTAAGGGCTTAAACGGATAAACTCTTTGCATCATTTTTTAGATTCTCCTTGTTTTGTGTTAATTTAATATTATCCAGTTTATGCCGCAGATAAATGATAAATGTTTAATGTTAAATTTTAAATGGATAAAATCTTTAGAAGCTCTACTTTTTAACAGTCTGAGTTTTGATGTCTACGCAATTTGCCAAACAATCCTTGCCCGCGCTAGCGGTGTAATCATTTAACATTAAACATTTAAAATTTAACATTTACATTATTTTTTATATAATGCCTTAACTTCACCCACAATGCTCTCGCAAACAAAATTCTTAATGCACTTATCTAAACCCACAAGCACCCTTACAGCGCTAGAACTTATGTGCGCATAGTCTGGCTTTGCTATAAAAAACACAGTCTCAAACCTATCCGTCTTATCTTGCTTTTTCTCGCTTTGCGTAAGCCCAAAATTAACTACAAACTGGCTCTTTTCGTGTTCTAAATCTATAGTATTTCTAAGCCCCTTAACAACTACACACGGCGCATTTCTCGCGTGAATATCAACCAAAGCCTCAACAGAACTCTTTACTTTAATTTTGCTTAGCCCATTAAACTTTAAGCACTTCTCAACAAGCCCAACCCTAACGCTCGCATCAATATTAGTTTTACCGCCAACATTAGTCTTAGCCGCATTTTCTAATATGTACACATCAACATCTTTGAACACCAGCGCCGCCCTTTTTATAATATCCAAATGCCCACGCTGAATCGGGTTAAAACTCCCAACAATTATTGCTTTCATAACTTGAAACCTCTCTTTATCTATTTTATCTAACCATTTCGATGATTTTGCTGCCCGCTAGGGCATAGCACTCGTGAAGCGAGGACGCATAAAAATTTTGACCTTTGGATTGCGCGTAGCGCAAACAACCGGCAAAATTTTTATACTCCGAGCGCTTCAACCATACCACAATAGTGCTTGTAAAGCACAAACGTAGCCGTAGAAAAACCAAACCTAACAAAACCATCTATATAAGCCCAAACTTGACGGCTTGAAATAATTCTAACAGTATTCTCGCCATAAGTTAGCCCCAACCTTGATAAAGGAATACCCGGAAAAGTAGGATGAATGCTCGCCACACTAACTAAAGAAGCCCTAAACACAAAGCCGTATCCATCTTTAACATCTACATAAAACCTATACGGCAAACTAAGTACATAGTTAAAAAATCTATCGTTATATACTCTAAAATAATACTGCCCAGTAAAATCTCCCACAATAACATCTGCAAACCAATAACCCCTACTATTTTTTGTTAGTATACCGTCTGCGTAATGCGATATCAAAACAATCTTAACAGTATTTCTACCCGCTGTTAATCTTAATCTCTCTAGGCTAGAACCTGAGGAAGTTAGGGTGGTTGCTCCATTTACAGAACTCACACTTACAAAACCTTGTCCATCGTATCTATTTACATAAATTCTGTACAGCACATTTTTGCCATTAAAAGTTAAAACTTCACCTGAATTCAGACTTCTTACAACTTCAAAGTTATAATCTATTACCACGCCCGTTAAATCTCTAAATTCAAACTCCCACACAGCAACGGCATTAGTTACAACTGTTAAAACCCCATTTTCATAATTATGCAAATTTAATGGTCTTGTAACTTTTATAACATTGTTGCCAGCAAGTAGCCCAACAGTACTAAAATTTAAACTAGAATTGCCCCTTAATATGCTAGTTACTAACTCAAACCAACAGTCCCCGCACGCTTAACATAAACTCTGTAAGTTAAAGCACTATTGCCATTAAACCTAAACGTACTAGACGACACACTAAACACATAGCCCGTGTCGTAAACTTCTTCTATATAATAGATTTCCCAAAAGGCTGCCTCTCTGCCTTGCTGTATAATGCCTTGCTTGTAACTCCAAACAACTCCGCCCAAAACCTTTACTGTGTTTTGCCCCGTAGTCAAACCTAATGTAGATAACTGCCTTGAGGACAACCCGCTAATAGTGCCTGCCCTTCTAAAGCCTAGCCCCGCGTCTACATAAACAACATAAGTTACAGCAGGATTTACATTAGGTGTATTAAAAGTAAACGAAGTTCCACTTACTGTAAAAGTATAGTCTACAATGTGGTAGTCGAAAAGCACATAAAACTGCCAGTAGTTTATGTTAGAACCTAAAATTATGCTACCATTTTCATATCTCAAAAACCTATTCGTTTCAAACCTTAGCGTATAGTAACCCCCTGTAAACTGAAACCAGCTTAAAGAAATTACACTTCGCTCGCTTGTATGTGGGTTATTATCCGAAGCAAACAGATTAAAGACACCGCTTGCATCTGTTGGTCTGTTTATATATACGTTTGTGCGCGTACCACCTAACCTATCCCACAAAATAAACATTCCGTCCCTATCAAAAACAAACTCAGTTTCAAAATCTTGTACCTTAACATAAACTTCAAAATAGCCGACATTTATAAACTGATTTGCCGCGTCACTATTACACGCCCAAACATTAGACACAACCCTTATAGCGTTTAAACCCGAGTGCAACCAAGAACTTATATCAAATGGCTGACCGCCATTAATAACTCCTATGCCCGTTAAAAAGTTATTTAATCGGCAAAACATATGTACACTATAGATTAAATTTTGCCTACCATCAAATGTAAGCGTAAAATTATTGCAAACTGAAAAAGTGTACGGCACAACAACATTTATTGGTGGCGGTGGTGGCGGTGGTGGTGGTGGTATTATTATTATTGGTTGGCATATATCGCAACCAACATCTTTGCAGTTTATACAATCTGCAGGTGGGGCTACTGGCGGGAAAAATGGTCTGTATGCGTTAGAATCTACAATTGTCATTGTTAGAGTTGCAAATACACTATAAGTTGGCGACGGGCTTGTTATTGGGCTTGCTGTAACTGTTGCTGTGCCTGCAGATATTCCCCTTACCCTTACTCTGTTGTCCCCGTCTATGCGCAAAACAACACCGCCACTAGATGTCCAACGGATTGTAGCATCACCATCAGACACTACGTTTGCAGAAAGGTAAGCAGTATAGCCAAGTTCTATAGTTCTGCTTGTATACTCTATGGTAATGTGCGTTAAAGTGCCTTCTGCACGCTCTCTAGTAACCAACTGGTAGCACGAAGCAAGCACAAAAGCACTTATAAACATAAGTGCTAAAACTAAAAATAATCTGAACTTTTTCATAATATTCCCATTAGCCTACAACAGCATACCGCGCACTAGTAGGCAAAAATTTTGTATATTATAAATCTATTCTCGTACTATTATAATATTTATACATAGTGTAGCATAAATGCAAAAATTTGTCAAGCCTTTTGGGTTATAACATTTAACAACAATTAAAGTGGCAAAACTGCGCTTGAACCACTAAGCCAATATTGTTTTGCCGGCCTCTTGCTTTACTTCTACTATGCAATGGGTGGTTTTTGAGTAGTCGTATTTTCCGGCAAAGTTTGCAGGCTTAACCTTTTTGGTTTTGCGCACCTGAAAAGATTTGCCGTTAGCACTAAAGTGAGTTTGCCCGCCCCTTTGCTTTTGCGTTTTTAAATGCACAATTTGCAAGTTAGGCAAACTGCCATCAACAAGCCCACCCTTTGCTTCTTTACCAAAGGGCATAATAAACTCTATATCCCAAGCCTTAGCGTCTGCCGTTTTAAATTCTGCCTTAACAACTTCTCTGCCCGAAAAATCTAGCCCCTTATCCTTTTTGCCAAACTGCGCTTCCCAAAACTTTATATGGTCTAGCGTTGTAGCAGTAGCAACGCGAGGCTTAGCAACCTTAGGCTCTTTGGGTGCTTTAGGTGCTTTAGGCGTTTTTTCTGCCTTCTTTTCTGCCTTGTCCGCCTTGGTTGCTTTCTTATCTGCTTTCTTATCTGCCTTAACCGCTTTGCTTGCCTTATCTTTTGTCGCCTTATCAGCCTTTGTTTCCGCCTTAGCAACCGCCTTTGGCTCTTTCACAGCCTTAGGCTCGGCTTTAACCTTAGCCACTTTCACTTCCTTTTTAGGCTTCGCCGCATCCTTCTTTTTGCTCATTATCTTTTACTCCTATGTTTTTATTAATACCCTTTTCACGTGCTTCTACAAATTCGGTAATTAAAGCAACACGCAATTCACTTGCCGCTATCTCTTCTGGTGTAAACAATTCTTTTTGTAACTCTGTCCACGTTGTTTGTTTTATTTTTTGTTTCATAACTCCACTTATTTTGAAAGTAATAAAAGTCTGATGTTTAAATTTCTAAATCTTTGTCTGCTTGCTCTTGTTGCGCTTCGGCGCTTTGCTCTGGTTGTTGCACATTTGCGTTTTGTTGTACGCTTTGCTGAGCGTTATGTTGCTCGTTATAATTTTGCCCATAACCTTGATTACTGCCTTGTCCGTAGCCTTGTTGGTTGTAGTACATATTTTGCATTTGTGCGTTGTTTGCGCCCACTAGTGCTAGCCTTTGTTCATTCTTTTCTTTTTGCTTTTTAGAAAAATATCTGTAAATGAAGTACGACGGCACACCAAAAATAATTGCAAACGGAAGCAAGGCAAGTATAATAAGCAATATAATTTGTAGCACAGTCCACACGCCGCCCAACACCGACAACACCCTATCACCAAAACTAGACGGCTCGCCCGGACCCGCCCCAAGCGTTAGCGTAATTGTTATGGTGCTAAACCTAAGTCGCTGGTCTAGTATGTTTTGCGCGCTTACAAGGTTGTTAAGGCGCTGTTGCGCATCTGCAAGTTGGCGCTCTATTGCTGGTCTTTGAGCCGCGTTTGCCGCTTCTAAACTAGCCCTAAGTCTGTCAACTTCTGCTTCTGCAAGCAAAATCTGAATCTCTCTGTTTTGGTGCGTAAGAGAGACATCTTCTGCACTAACCCTATGCCTTGTAACCGAGTCTATCCCCACAAAATCGAACACCTCGTTTGTAAATGTATGTAGGCGCTCTGTTCTAACACGCGCCTCTAAAACAACCCTAGTATGCCCGTGAGTGTTTTCCATATTAAAATCTTCATACCACTCTCTAAGGCTTGGGTCTGCGTTAGAAGTATCAAGCCTCTCTCTTATAAACGCCAAAGTCTCAAAAAAGTTTTCAGTATAAATAGAAAAAGACGCCGTGTAAATTATTCGCCTACTAGGCGTAACATCATCTATATCAAAAAATTCACCGCCAATATCGCCACCCGGCTGAGTTGCACCCGGTCCTGATTCCCAGTTGCCGCTATCGCCAGAGCCACAAGCCGCCAAAAAAGCAACCAAAACAAACATCAAAGCCAATAAAAAAGCAAGCTTGCCAAATTTCTTATTAACTCTACTAACCATAACATATGCCTCCTGCTAATGTTTTTTTAACTAGCAACACATTTCTGCTACCCTTAGTATACAATAACTCAAACAAAAAGTCAACCCCTTAATGTAAATTTCAAATGTTGAATGCTACAAACAAAAAATGCCTTACTTCAAAGCAACCTTAAAATAAGACTGCTCAAAAGTAAGGCATTTTACAAGTGTAATCATTTAAAACTTAACATTTAAAATTTACAATTTAACATTTCTAAACCGTTCCTAAAAGCATTTGCGCCCAGTCAGAACTCATAACCCACTTGCCATTATCCTTTGCGCAACGACCAAACTGTGCGCTCTTGTCTGTTGTTATAACAAGCGTATCTACATTGTTCATACCCGGCAAAACCAAAGAAGCCATCGGTGTTCCCAAAAACCATTGCTGTAAATTTTGCGGACCACCGCCCCCGCGCGTTGTCCACGTATATTGCTCTTTTTTAGAGCCACTATCCCACGCAGAGCCTAAGTTGTTTATTAAAGACGCATCGTTTTTCAGTAAAGCAGCCCCACCCTCAACGCTACATAAATCAGTACTATTCATCTCAACACCAGTCGTTGGCGTGATTAACTCTGGTCTTTTTAATGTTACATTTTTATTTTCAAAATTTGTCATAAGTTTGTCCCCCTATTTTCTGTTAGTATATAAATTTATCCTTATACCATATATATTAACAGATTGTTAAAAATAAGTCAAGTGTTTGAACAAACTTTTCTAAAAAATTTTACCCCCGCTTTTTATTTACATCAGAAAGCGAGCGAAAAATTTTATATATTAAGCGCCACTAGTGATGATTTTGCCGCCACACTATAAGCCCTTATCAAATTGCCAACCCCAAGCATAGTACCACCATAATACCTTACAACAATTACGGCGGTGTTGCTATGCCCGCCCGCTTTCAGCAAATTAAGTAAAGCAGCACCAACACCGCTAGGCTCGCCATCGTTGCTAGATTTTTCTTTGTAAACTGTATCTGCAAAAAAACTCTCTTGCTCGCCCGCCACCAACTCATCAACCCTATACGCATAACAATAATGACAAGCCTTTTTATACTCTTTTTTAACCTGCTCTAAAAACCTGTTAAACTGCCTAACACTATCTATGCGCGCCACAAGCCCATAAAACTTACTCCCGCGCTCTTTATACTCTTCACCCCTAACAATTTCAACCATATTTTGCCCTTTGAACCCTTGCAAAACCTAAATAGGTTCTCGCGTATCATATATTTTAATTCACGCCCCCCCCCCACCTTTTTTAAAAGACCTTTAACAAAAGCCCACTAAGAACAAACTCTTAGCGGGCAATGTGTTTAGAATAATCTGTTAAATTTACTAGATTGCAAGTACATATTATTTAATGCTTCAAGTGTGGTATCAAAACGCCTTTTTCTTTATTAGTAATAGACACTCTATTTAAATCCTACTACTTATATACCTACTTAGTAATTTTAAAAGGTTATCAAGATTGTTAGCAGAATACAAATATCCTGAATGGTGTCTAATTGCCCCTACGCCGACTTCCCAGTAATTATTGCTAGCATCAAATATTCTTAGAAAAACTTTATTACCAATAGCTTCTCTAGCCCATCTCTCGTAGCGCAAAGAAAACAACTCTGCCATTATATCATTTATGCTATTTGTATTTACAGTTATCTTATTTGGATGCTCGCTTCTAAAAATAATAACCTCAATCTTAGTTGGATTTGTAGGGAGATTTCTTAAATGCCTAAAATCACGAATACCTAATTCTCTATCAGAACTGATGAAAAAAGTGTTGGTCAAAAGAATAATGCAAGTAATTGCAATTGCAAAAACCCCACAAAAAAACAAAACATTGTTTCTTTTAACGCCTATAATCATAGTTTTTAAATGCCACTTATCATAAAAGAATAGTGTATTTGATTTCTCCAAATTGCGTCATTATGATTTATAAAACGCCCTTGATTTGTTGTAGACCAACCATCTACTATTCTTAAAAAACTTTGATATTCAATGCGTGTTACGTATCTATATCTTGGAATAAAAAACAAAACTGTGTATCTTTCTCGTACAGTAATTTGTCTTCTAAAAGTTTCTTGCCCAACAGTTACCACCATATGTCCTAAATTAGGATTACGGGTTGACCATAATCCTGAAAGTATTGGATGCCCTCTATCTAGGCTTGACCTAATCCCGCTCATATCTAGTCTACCAGATGCCTCTATCCAGTAACCTTGCTCACCCGCATATTGAATAACCGCAGTACGCATATTTGACATATAAGTGCCACCCGCATTCCAATTAGATAAAGTTAAAAATCTATCAAATGTATCGTGCTCACTTAAGTTTCTTAAAGAGTGAACAACGCCTGCTCTATTTCTAATACCAGCCCATTGGAAATATGTAAAAATATTTGTCGCTGCAACTGGTCCGCACGTATTGACAAGTATTCTTCCGTGCCTATGCAAGTGCCACTCATTTAAAACATCTTGGTTATGAAAGTGCAACCCAGATATCACCCCGTTTTCAAAAGTACCTGGCAAATATCTCCAGTTATGGAATGAGAAACCTTGCCCAAACATATTGCTTGAGATTTGAGACCAAGTATAAAAATTTCCGAACTCACTATTTACAGTATTGCCTACGAAATAGCTTACTTCTTCAAAGAAACTCTCTTTGTCAATTATATTACCATTAATGTCTACTAGTTTATTATTTTTACGTAAGCCATACATTAAGTTTCCAGCGTAATAAACTTTGTCTGCCTTTTGAAACTCTCTAATCAAGTAATAAGCGTTAAATTGAAATTCATCAAAAGTCTCTAATAATAAATTCAAAGTGACAAAATCATAGTAATCATAGCGATTGATTACAATAATTTTACCTACAGCATTACTTGTTTGGTCGTGCATAATAATTACATCTGAGACTTCAGCAGCAGAATGCTCAATATCTCTAACAATGTATTGTTTTAGCATAAAATTTAGACCTGCTTTTTCTAAATTTGCTTCGCCAAATGCATAAGCCCTTGTAGTGTTTCCAAAAAAGCCAAACAACAAAGTTAGTGAGAATGCACATATAAGTGCAAAAGATGTTTTTCTTTTTGACATATTAATGTCCTCCTATATTTAAATTTTACATCACGATTATATCAAAAAATTCTGCCAATAGCAACTGTTTTTTAAGGGTATGCAAAATTATAATATTTTCTTTTTCAGGCTTAAGGGAAACAAACAAAACAAAAAGCCCACTAAGAACAAACTCTTAGCGGGCTAAACAATAAGTTAATACCTTGTTAGTGTGCCGTTAGAATACGACCAAACATTTGTGCGTCGCCTGCTACAAGTATTTTTTTCTGCAGAAATAATATTGCCACTTGAACATCTTGAGATGCTAAAAAACGGACCGTGGGTAATTACAGTTGCACCATACCCCCCCCCCACACTTTCTGCGCTATTAAAAGAAATAATCGGACCCAGTATACT
>WQRI01000049.1 GCA_009786825.1 Bacillota bacterium | reverse complement strand
CAAACCATATCTAAAAGAATTCCTTGTCTAGTAGCGGAATGTCAAATTACGATATGGCTTTGCCTTACGGCTCGTTAGCTCAGTCGGTAGAGCAGCAGACTGAAAATCTGCGTGTCGGCAGTTCGATTCTGCCACGAGCCACCATATTTTTAAAATGTTAAATGTTAAACGAAAGCAATTTACCATTTACCATTTATCATTTTGGGAGATTGCCCGAGCGGCCAAAGGGAGCGGACTGTAAATCCGTCGGCTCAGCCTACGTAGGTTCGAATCCTACATCTCCCACCATAAATAAGCACAAGAAAAAGTTCTGCGAAAATTGAAAGTTACAATTAGGCGGCAATATAAACTTGTGCTTTTTGTTTAATTTTGTAGGTTGCGTTTTAGGGGGTATTTTAATTATGATAACAATTGATATAACAGACAGTACTAATTGGCAAGAAGTTCAAAATGCGTTAAAGTCTAAAGGGGATAGAGTTTTTGTTATGTCTGAGGCGGAACTTGCTGAGCATACAAAAAAAGCAGTAGCGACCGAGTGGCTAATGGCAGAACTAGACAAAGCAAATTCAGATAAGATTAATGGGCGTTTTACTTCTTACACTTTGGAAGAGTTTGAAGATAATTTTGTAAATAATATTGTAAATTTGGCGGCAGAACTTAGAGATAGGTCGTAGGTAATTTAAATGAAGAAGATAGAAACTCTGTTTAGCGCGGAAGTTGATATAGCATCGCTTTACAATTTTATCTATCCGCACAGTTCTAAAAACGCAGAAAATCAAGTTGTTCAGATTCGTGAGCATATAAAAATGTTAGGCAATTTTCCGGGTTTGTGTATGCCATTAACAAACAAGGTTGATTTTGATACAGATTTGAAATATTCTATTTCTGTACCTTATGTAATTATCACCAAACATTTTGATACACATATTGAAGTTCATAGAGTATTTCACGGAAAAGAAAATTACATAAATAAACTTTTTGTATAAACTCAAACAATTTGTTTTTTTGCTAAGGAGTATTTTTATGAGAATTGATGTTATGCTTGAGAATGAGAGTGTTGTGGATATAATTAAAGATTGGAAGTTAGCAGAGATGTTTAGTAAAGATGCGGAAGGCGAGTTTTTGCTTTTTAAAAAAGAAGGGCTAGATTTTAAAATGCACGATGTTTTATTTGGCTATTTAAGTGAAACAGATAGAATGAATGAGATTATGGAGTTTTTAGCAAACAAAACCGAGATAACAAGAATTGTTATTTTTGATGACACGGGAGACAAAATAGGCTTTAGACTAAGAAAGCCAGAGTGCTTTAGGTAAGGCTTTAAATGGGGTTAGGTTAGAAATAACTAGGTTGAGAAAATTAGAAATGGGCATTGTTCAAAATGAGTAGTGCCTTTTTTTTGATGTTTAGGTATTTGGTTTTAACAAGAAAGTTTGTGGCAAAATTATTGATGAAATTTTGAATTTAACTACAAATTTGTGGGGGCTAAATCGTTGTATATATAGGGGCATAATTTATTTTAAAAGTGGCGCTTTAAAAAAGTCGGCTTCGCCGATTCCAGTTCTTGAGGAACGGCTTTTTATAATAAGTGAATTGTCCTAATCAAAATCAAAATCTAAATCTTTTAGGAGGGAAAAAAATGTCGAAAGATAAGCAAATGTTGCGAGAGCAAGAGCTTGCAGCCAAGCGGGAAGAGGCGAAGGCAAAACAAGAGGCTATGAAGGCAGAAAGGGAAAGGAAGCACAAAGAAATGCTCGCAAAAAGAGAGGCTGCCAAAATTGAGAGTAAAAAGAAATTAGAAGAGGCAAAGAAAGAGCGAGAAAAAAAGCAAGAAGAAGCGCAAATAAAAAGATATCTAGCGCAAGAAGAGGGGCATAATAGAAGGGCAGACCACGCAAGAGAGCGTCTTCAAAAAGAAAAAGATTTTTTAGAGGCACGCGAGAAAGAAATGCAAGAGTTGCGAGACAAATTAGCACAAGATAGAGAAGAAAGGTATGCGGCAGAGTCTGTTACAAGCCAAGAAGTGTTAGACGCAAGGGCAGACCACGCAAGAGAGCGCGAGAAAATACTTGCAGAAAAGGCTAGAAAAGATGCTGAGTGGAAAAAACAACTTGCTCAGATGGAAGCAAACAGAATTGCAGAAGATAAACAAAGAAGCATAGATGCTAAAAAAAGAGAAGCAAAAGAAGAAGAGATGAATGAGATAATGAGGCAAAAAGGGGCAGACCTTATTCGCCAACACCGCGAAATGCGAACTTGTACTTATTGCGGGTTTAAAGAAGTTCCGGCAATTAAGGGTAGTGGCTTATTAGTTAAATGTCCGAAATGCCTTGCACATACTTAAGTTTAACAAAATTTATTGTAGTTTAATACAAAATCGGTTATGTGCTAATTAAATATTAAAGTGGTGAAAAAACCACCAAATTAAAAATAAAGGAGAAATTAAAATGTCATTTTTAAAAGGTTTTAACAAAAATTTGAGAGACGTGAATAAGACTGCTCAGCAAACAGGTATGGCAGCGCGTAATGTTAATCAAACAAAAAATAGTGTGGGTAATCTTGTACCTAATAGCGTGAGCAATATGGCAACTAACAGAAAAGGAAAGAACGATAAGCGTACGAATGAAAAAGAAGTTGTTTGTGAAAACACGTGGGCGTGCGCGTGCGGAAGCACATCTACAACAAAATTCTGTAGCGAGTGTGGCAAGCAAAAGCCAGTTTGTTCTAACTGCGGTGTAGCCGTAAAAACAAAATTCTGTAGTGAATGCGGTACAGCGGTGGAATAATTCATAATTAAAAAAAGGTTTTCGAAAATTTCGAAAACCTTTTTTTATTAACTTAGTTGTTGTATTAGTACGGCTAGGGATACTGTTGCGCCTACCATTGGGTTGTTGCCCATACCGATTAGCCCCATCATATCTACGTGAGATGGTACGCTGCTAGAGCCTGCAAATTGCGCGTCTGAGTGCATTCTGCCCATTGTGTCTGTTAGGCCGTAACTTGCTGGTCCGGCGCCTATGTTGTCTGGGTGAAGCGTTCTGCCCGTTCCGCCGCCGCTTGCAACGGAAAAGAATGGCAAGTTATTTTCTATGCAAAACTTTTTGTATGTGGCTGCTACTGGGTGTTGAAAGCGCGTTGGGTTTGTAGAGTTTCCGGTAATGCTTACATCTACTTTTTCTAACTTCATTATCTCTACACCTTCCGCTACGCTATCTGCGCCATAAACTTTTATTAAGGCGCGCTCTGTATCGGAAAAACTTTTTTGCGCTACAACGCCAAGCGTGTTAGTGTAAAAGTTGTAGTCTGTTTGCACATATGTAAAGCCGTTGATTCGTGATATGATGTATGCTGCGTCTTTACCTAGCCCGTTCAGTATAACGCGAAGCGGTGTGGTGCGTACTTTGTTTGCGCTTTTAGCAATGCCTATAGCGCCCTCTGCCGCCGCGAAAGATTCGTGACCCGCCAAAAAGCAAAAGCAAGATGCTTTAGGGGATAGTAAGCGACTTGCCAAATTGCCGTGACCCAAGCCTACTTCGCGCGTCTCGGCAACACTACCCTCTACGCAAAACGCCTGAAGCCCTATGCCTATGTTTGCCGCTGCACTCTCTGCTGAAAAATCGCCCGACTTTTTTGCCTTTGTTATAGCAATAGCCGCGCCAGTAGTGTAAGCCCACTTAGCGTTATCAAACGCTATTGGCTGTATTTCGGCTACCTTGCCAAAAACATCTAGACCATAGTCTTTTGTAATTTGCAAAGCCGCTTGTAAATCTTTAATGCCTTGCTCTTTTAGAGCGCGGTTAATTTTATCTATGCGTCTGTCGTATCCTTCAAAAAGTTGCTTTTTCATAAAAAACTCCGTGTATAAAAAACTCTGTTTTTTATAATGAATAATGAATATTGAATAATGAACAATTGTTATATTCATTATTACGAAACATCTGAACAGCCTGCAGTTTGCACTTACACGCAATTTGCAAATAATTCTTGCCCGCGCTAGCGGTGCAACCATTATTCATTGTTCACTATTCATTGTTCATTGAACCTATTGCAAAACACCCTAGAACCTATGCTTTATCCGTGACATATGGCGTTTTGCAATAGGTTTACTTGTGTCTTGGATTTATAATTTTTTCAGCCTCGCTAAATCTGCCGTATGTGCCTTTGCTTTTTTCGTAGGCTTCGTTTGGCGTAAGCCCGCTTGTTATAAGTTCCATCATCTGAGCCACGTTTACAAACTCGTAGCCTATAACCTCGTTGTTTTTATCTAGCGCTTGCTTTGTTATATAGCCTTCCGTTGTGTGTAAATATCTAACACCCTTTTTGGTGGTAGAAAACACAGTACCCTTTTGGCTAGACAAATACTTGCCTAAGTCTTCTAGCCCAGCGCCTATTGGCAAGCCATCTTTAGAGAATGCCGTTTGGCTTCTGCCGTAAGCAATTTGTAAGAATAACTCGCGCATAGCAACATTTATCGCATCGCACACTAAGTCTGTATTTAGGGCTTCTAAAACTGTTTTGCCTACAATAACTTCTGCGGCGATTGCTGCCGAGTGCGTCATACCAGAACACCCGATAGTCTCTATAAGTGCTTCTTCGATGATGCCTTTTTTGATATTTAGCGTAAGTTTAGTAACGCCTTGTTGTGGCGCGCAGCCACCCACGCCGTGCGTAAGACCGCTTAAATCTTTAATCTGCGTTACGTGAGTCCACTCGCCGTCTTGTGGGATTGGCGAGTTTTTATTGTTAACGCCCTTTCTAACTGCCATTTGTTTTTGAATCTCATTTGTTACCTTCACATTTTCCTCCTAAAAAAGACACTAAAATATAAATCAATCACTTTTCTCAAAAAAACCTAGGTGTAGCATCCGCTGACGAAACCATATACGTAAGAATTTCCTTACGCAGCGTAGCGTAGTAGAAATTCGTCGTATAGGTTTTGTCCTTCATATAAGTAGTATAGCACAAAAATTATATAAATGCAAATTATTGTTGCAATTTAACAAAATTTTTGATAAAATTATAGGTATACGCAAAGGAGGCACATCTTATGAAAAATATTATAGATACGCTAAAGCAAAGGGGCTTTATTAAGCAAATTACTAACGAAGCAATTTTAAACGAAAAGTTAAACAAAGGCTCGGTTGTTTTTTACTGTGGGTTCGACCCAACGGCAGACAGTTTGCACGTTGGTCATTTTGTGCAACTTTTAGTTATGAAAAAGATGCAAGAGGCTGGTCATAAACCGCTTGTTTTAATAGGCGGGGCGACTGCTGTTGTTGGAGACCCGTCTGGCAAAACAGATATGAGAGAGATGCTAAGCAGGGACAGCATAAAGAAAAACGTAGAGGCTTTTAAAAAGCAGATGCGCCCGTTTTTAACATTTACGGGGGATAACGGGGCAGTAATTGTTAACAATGCAGACTGGCTTTCTAAACTAAATTATCTAGACACTATTAGGGATATAGGGGTGCATTTTTCTGTTAATAGAATGCTTACAGCAGACGCTTTTAAAGCGCGTATGGAAAGAGAGCAGGGCGGGCTTTCGTTTTTAGAGTTAAACTATATGGTGTTGCAAGCGTACGACTTTTGGCATTTGTATAAAAATTATGGTTGTACTTTGCAAATTGGTGGCTCTGACCAATGGAGCAACATTATTGCGGGGGCAGATTTGATAAGGCGAATGGAAGTGGTGCGTGCGGGGCAAGTGTCACAAGCAAAAGCGGGGCAAGTGGGTAGTAAACAAGCGGGGCAAAAGGGACAATCGCAAGCAGAGCAAGCGGCGCAAGCGGGTGTTAGTGATGAGCCGCTTGCGTTTGGGTGGACTAACAACTTGCTTTTAACAAGCACGGGTGAGAAAATGGGCAAGACTGTTGGCGGGGCTGTTTGGCTTTGTAGCAAAAAAACCGCGCCGTACGACTTTTATCAATACTTCAGAAACTTGCCAGATGCCGATATAGAAAACTGTTTAAAACTTTTAACTGACGTAGATTTAGAAACAATTGCGCTACTTGTTAAGCATAAAGATGCGCGCATAAACGAGGCTAAAAAAGTGTTAGCCTACGAAGTAACAAAACTAGTACACGGCGAAAAAGTGGCGTGTGAGGTCGAAAAACAGGCTGTGGCTGCGTTTAGGGGTGATACTAGTGATATGCCGTCTGTTGATATTAAGTGTAAGGCAGAATACAAACTTATAGATTTGCTTGTTGATATTGGGGTTGCGGCTTCTAAAAGTGAGGCTAGGCGTCTTATTGAGGGTGGCGCGATTTCTGTAGACAAAACAAAGATTGTAGATATAAATGTGAGCGTAGGCAATAAAACATTTGTTTTGCATAAGGGCAAAAAAACCCATATAAAAGTGAATATGCTAAAAGATTAGCAATACCGAAAAAAGATATGATAATTACTGATATACTGCCACAAAAGCGCTATAAAAAGTTGCGGTCTAACATTTATGTAGATGGCAAGTTTTATTGCGGGCTTATGAACGAGACTGTGGTAAAAGAAAAACTTGAGATAGGCGCGGAAGTAAGCGAGAGCCGCCTAGCACAAATTCAGTTAAACTCAGAAAAACTGTGGGCTTTAGATAAGGCTTTTGGCTACATATCTTATAAGATGCGCTCTAAAAAAGAAGTGGTAAAATATTTGCAAGATAAGGGCTTTTTAGATGTGGTGGTGGAATACTGCCTTGCTAGGCTTAGTGAGTATAAGTATGTAGATGACACAAACCTAAGCGAGTTGCTTGTAAGCGAATACAGCAAAAAGGGCGGTAAATTTTTAGTTAAAGACAAGTTGATTAAAAAGGGGATAGATAAAGATTTAATAGAGCAGCACCTAAGCGACTTTGAAGAAGATGATGGGGCGGCATACAGGTTGCTAGAAAAGTACTTAAAAAATAAAATTACGGGCGGAGCAGAGGGCAAAAAGAATTTTGAAAAGGCGATAAGGCACTTACAGTCTAGAGGGTTTACTTGGGATACAATAAAAAATGTGCTGGCTAGATATAGGCATTTGCTTGACGAAGGAGATATAAATGATTGGGATTGATATTGTAGAAGTTGAAAGAATAAGAAAAAAGTTTAGCGAGATTAATAAGCAAAGGGTTATAGACTATGTTTACACAGACTACGAAAAGGGCTATATAAACACAAAGTCGGGGGACGGGCTTTACAGAACGGCTGCTGGCATATTTGCGGCAAAAGAAGCGGTGGCTAAAGTTTTGGGCGGCTTTGGCGCACACTTACAGTTTAAAGATATAGAAATTACACACGGGGATAATGGCGCGCCCAAAGTGAGTGTAAAGGGCGAGAACAAAAGTATTGAGATAAGCATAAGCCACGAGAAAAACTATGCGGTGGCTGTTGCATTAAAAGTGTTATGAACAAAACTTTAAAAATAGACAAAACGGATAAGGTAGACAAAGCGAATAAAGTAGACAAAGCGAATAAAGTAGATAGGGCAAAAGCGGGCAAGGTAGATATAGCAATTAAAGCAAACAAAGCGGATAAGGCGAACACTACAGTAGTCGTGGGGTTGTCTGGCGGCGTTGATAGTGCTGTTAGTGCTGCGCTTTTAAAAGAGCAAGGCTACAAAGTTATTGGCGTTTTTATGCACAACTGGGAAGAGAGTGATGAGAGCGGACAATGCTTAAGCGAGTTAGACTTTGCAGATGTAAAGGCAGTTGGGGCGACTTTGGGCATACCAGTTTACAGCGTTAATTTTGCAAAGCAGTATAGAGAAAATGTGTTTTCGCATTTCTTGGCAGAACTTAAAGCGGGCAGAACGCCAAACCCAGATGTGCTTTGTAACAGAGAGATTAAGTTTGGTCCGTTTATAGATTATGCAAAAACGTTGGGCGCAGACTATGTGGCTACGGGGCATTACGCGGGGGTAGAGCGCGCGGAATGCTTTTGCGGGGGGGGTGCTATAGAGCCGACTTGTTGTAAGGCAAGGTATTATCTAGTTAAGCCAAAAGACACGAATAAAGACCAAACGTATTTTTTGTGTCAGTTAAATCAAAAGCAACTATCGCAAATTTTGTTCCCGCTTCAGCACTACACAAAGGACGAAGTCAGACAGCTCGCAAAAAAATATAATCTGCATATAGCAGACAAAAAAGATAGCACGGGTATATGCTTTGTGGGCAAGCGAAATTTTAAAGAGTTTTTGCAAAATTATTTGCCCGCACAAGTTGGGCAGATTAAAGAGAGTAACGCAGATGGCAGAGTATTAGGCACGCACACGGGGCTTATGTATTATACAATAGGTCAGCGCAAAGGCATAGGCATAGGCGAGACAAAAAAGTCTGCAGGGGGCGTTGCAAGCGGGGCAGACACAAGCGCTTATTTTGTGGTAGACAAAGATGTTAGCACTAACACGCTGTATGTGAGTACAAACGATAAGTTGCTGTACAGCAGTAGTTTGGTGGCTGATAATGTAAATTGGATAGTGTCAGCGAATAGCGAACAGCAAACAGCGAACAGCGACCAGCGACCAGAGATAAGCGATAAGAGTTTCGAGTGTTACGCAAAAGTTAGATACAGACAAGCCGAACAACAAGTAAAGGTTACGCTTTTAGATAACGGCAAAGTACAAGTAGATTTTAAAGAAGCCCAAAGGGCAATAACAAAAGGGCAATATGTTGTATTTTACAGCGATAGATATTGTCTTGGCGGAGGGGTGATAATTGGGTAACGATAATGCAAAAACAGAAAGCGAATTAGGCACAGAGTTAAAAGTAGATACAGAGAAGTCACTCTTGGAAAACTCTTATCCCTTATCCCTTGTCGCTGGACGCTCTAAAAGGGCTTGGGAGTTAGACTTCTTACGTGGGCTTGCTATTATTATGGTTGTTTTAGACCATATCGCTTTTATATTTGCAAATGTTTTCGGACCCGTTTGGGCTAGTTACTCTGACTCTGGGTTTTTACATTGGCTAGAAGAAGTGGGCATTTATTTTAGAAATGCCGCTTGGCGCGAGAGCGTGTGGCTTAGTATAATCATAATTTTTACTGTGGTTTGTGGCATCTCTTGCACTTTTTCTAAATCTAACTTCAAGCGCGGAATTCAGTTGTTTGCGCTCTCTTACGCGGTGTTTGTCGTTACAGATATGATAGAACTTTTTACAGGAATGCCGCTTAGAATAGTTTATGGCATACTGTTTTGCTTGTCTGTAAGCATATTACTTTTTGCCGTGCTAGACAGCGGGCTAAACAAATTAGAAAAATTTATATTAAGTAAGCGCGGGCGCACTAAAAATAGTAGCGAAGCGGAAACAATTCATAATTCAGAATTCATAATTCAGAATTTGAAAAACGGGATAATGGCAGTAGTTGGGCTTATTATTATTATAGTCGGGTTTTACTATTACTTTAACCCGCTAGAGCCTATGCACGCTTTTGGTATGATAGTTTATGCAGACGGCGGAATGGCAAGTGCTGACTATTTTCCAGTTTTGCCGTGGGCTGGCTTCGTGCTTTTGGGGGCTGTGCTTGGCAGATATATTTATAAAGAGCGCAAAAGTTTACTGCTAAAACTAGACAGTAAATCTCACGCTCCAATACGCTTTTTAGGGCGCAACACAATAGTTGTATATATTTTACACCAGCCAATTATAATTGTGCTTTTAACAATACTAGGGTTTTTCTTTGGCTTTAACGCAATAAGTCATTTCACTAGTTAGATAAGCCATAAGTTAGATAAATCATTTCACAAGTTAAAAGGTTCGATGGGTTCGATTTTTACAAACAACTTGCTTATAAAGTTTATTATCAGTAGGGATACAAGCGCGCTTATTAAAACTAGAATCTGCCAAAAGGCTATTAAGTGTCCGTTTTGCGCGTTGGCTATTAAGTTTATAACGCCAAGCCCCGCAAGTAGTGGTATAAATATTGCATACAGATAGTGTCGCCTTGCAATTATCGCATACAGTAAAAGTGTTAAAAGTGATAGGGAAGTATACGCGGTGAATGTTATTGCTAAAAACATATGCTCGTCTAAAACATCGTAATCTATTATTAAAACGGTTGCTAGCTTTAGCGGTATAATTAAAAGTAACAAAGAGGTTACAACTATTGTCGTTATAAGGGGCGAGAAATTAAGCCCACTAAGTTTTAAGTTGTGCGAGAAAAGTTTTAAATTAAAAACAAAAGTTAGCGATATAACTATACCAAATGGTAAAAACCACCTAGCGTTATACCTACCTATACAACTTAGGGTTCTGCTAAAAATGAAATCTTGTGTAAAGGGGAAAATGCAAAGCAAAAGCGAAATTATAATTAAGTCGAAACTAATAGCCGCCCAAATTTTTTCTAATCGGGTGGGGTAGGCTTTATGAAATTTGTTTAAAATATTCATACGGACATTATACCACATATATTGCTAATAGGCAAGACTAGGGGGTGAAAAATATGAAAAAACTTTACGAAACAAAATTATTGATGTATTCTTTAGGGCTACTTATAAGCTCTATGATAGAGCGCGTAATAACGCACTTTATAAACGAAAACTTAAATCTAGAGCCAGCAATTTATCACACCATATCTCTAGTGCTTTTAATTATACTATTTTTAACGACCAACATTTTGTTAAAGTGGGCTATGAAATCTAAACTTGCGTGCAGGTTGGCTTTTGGCAAGGCGTACGTTGCGGGCAGGTGGGTAGAGGTTGTTTACTGCCCAGACAAAAGCCACATAGGCTATGCTGTTTTTGATATTTCTTACGATGATGATGGTGTTACAATTTTAGGAACTAACTACGACTTAGAGTTAAACGTTGCGTACACGTTTACATCTAAGAGCGCTTCGTTAGAAAACTACGTGCTTAACTATATGTTTTTACGAAACATAAACGGACAACAAGTGCCAGACTGGGGCAGTTTAACTTTTCAGCGAAACGTAAAAAGCCCGCCATCAGTTTACACAGGAAACTTCAAGCGCGACGAACAACTTTTCAGATTTACAGGCTACTTAGTAAAAGAAACAAAAGACCTATACCTACTAGACAAAGATTTTATAGGCAACTTCAAACAAGTACTAGCAAAATACTCTAACAAACCAATGTTAAGTTAGAAAGTAAGTATGCGCTATGATATACGAAAAAAAGTATATAGGAGAAAACTTAAATGGATAAAAGTGAGATTGTAATTTATCAAACTGACGACGGCTTAACTAAAATAGATGTTAAGTACGAGGGTGATACTGTTTGGCTTACGCAAGCGCAGATGGTTGAGTTATTTCAAACAACTAAACAAAACGTTAGTCTACATATTAGCAATATTTTTGCTGAGAATGAATTAGACGAATTTTCAACTGTCAAGGATTACTTGACAGTTCAAACTGAAGGCAAGAGGCAAGTTAAGCGAGCAGTAGCCTATTACAACTTAGATGTAATAATTTCAGTTGGTTATCGTGTAAAATCTTTAAGGGGTACACAGTTTAGGCGGTGGGCTAATAGCGTTTTGAAAGAATACCTAATTAAAGGCTTTACAATGAACGACGATTTACTTAAAAAAGCAGGCGGTGGAGATTATTTTAAAGAGTTACTAGAGCGCATTAGAGAAATAAGAAGTAGTGAGCGGGTTTTATATAGACAAGTATTAGATTTATACGCAATAAGCGTAGACTACGACCCAAAGACAAGGGAGAGCATAGAATTTTTTAAGCAAGTGCAAAACAAGTTGCACTACGCTTCACACGGCAAAACAGCGCCAGAAGTTATTTTCGAAAGAGCAGATGCGAGCCAAACATTTATGGGGCTTACTACGTTTAGCGGAGCAAAGCCTAGAAAAAGTGATGTGACAGTTGCTAAAAATTATTTACTAGAGACTGAAATTTTTACACTTAACAGATTGGTATCAATGTTTTTTGATGCCGCAGAACTAAAGGCTATGAGCCGCCAACCTATTTATATGAAAGATTGGGTTGACGAACTTGACAAACTTGCACTTAATTATGGCAAAGGTGTTTTGAAGGGTGCGGGTAAGGTGACCCGTGAAGACGCAGATAATAAAGCGCTGGGTGAATATAGTAAATATAAAGCGCTATCAGTAGACGAGTTGACACCCATAGAAACAGATTATCTAAAAGTAATAAAAGAAACACAAAAAAAATTAGAAAATAAAACAAAAAAGTAGGCGTAAACGCTTGCTTTTTTTGTTGTTTTTGCAAAGATATTAATAAAATATACTTTAAAGGGGGAGACAATATGTCTAATAAAAAAACAATCGAGAAAAAAAATGTAAAAGCTTTGCAAGTTCCAGCGATTGGTAGCGAAACAGGCTATAAGGAAATGCAAGCAGTAGAGGGTGGAAACAGTTTAAGGGTTACGATTCTTTCTATAGCAGGAGTACTTTCATTTGGTATAGTTAGTATGCTGGCTGAGAGTGCTGAAAATGCTTCTTGGGCTGCGCAACAAACCCAACTATTATTAGAAAACAAGTATAAATATTGCGATGCGGACTGGTTTAGAATTATGTCAGACCGTGGAGTGATTAAAGAAGGCGATACTATATTTATTAATGGCAGACCTTTTGTTAAAAACAGAATTTATCATACTCAATAAATGTACGAATTCGTAGAGTTGGATAACTTAAATTTTAAATTCAATGTAATTTTTTTGAAAAAGTAGGCGTAAACGCTTGCTTTTTTTTGTTGTTTGTGTTAATATATATTTAACAATTTTAATATTTATTCTGCAATAGGAATTATTGCGAAGCGGGTGTAAATATTAGAGTAGGAAAACCAAACTCAAAGGGGGAAGTTATGTTTGGAAAAAATTGTTTTAAAAATGGCAAGTTAGCGGTTAGCAAAACAAGCAGATTGGTGTTTTGTTTGACGGCTGTGCTTTTAATTTTTGCTTTTGTGGTGACCGCTTTTTCGGTTACTTTTTTTATAGATAGAGAAAATTTAGATAGGGCGCGCGCGGAAGACAACGCGTTTTTTAGTTCTGAGAACGACCCTATATGGATAAGAAGTTGGCAGCAACTTATGAATATTGGAAATGAGACTTGGCGCCCGCGTTGCCTTGAGAGTGGCGATGTTTACGGCAAGTATCATACCAAAAATGGTTTCTATGCGCTTGCTAACGATATTGTTATTCCAGCGGGTGAGTGGCTACCATTTTCTTCTAACATAGCAAGTGGGCAGGTGGATAGTGCTTTTGTTGGTACTTTTGATGGGCGTGGCAGAACAATTTACTTTGAGCAAAACGCTACAATTTCTGCGCCAGAAAACTTTTTAAGACCCTTCGGCATTTTTAGTATTTTAGGCAACGGCAGTATAGTTAAAGATTTAAATATTTATGTACCCGACACAACGCGTATTTTGCGCACTACAAACCACCCATATACAGCAATTTTGGCTGGTCAAATAAGGCATTCGCGCGTTGAAAATGTTCACATAAGAGGCGGCGGAGTTTTGGAAGTTACGCAGGGCGGAGTAAACGCGCTTGGCAACATAGGCGGGCTTGCTGGTATGGTATCTGCTGGTAGCATTATAGGTCAAGCTTCCAGCAGCGTTAATATTTATGCGCCAAACTCTAATTCCGTTGGCGGGCTGATAGGTGATATTTTTACAATTGTGGGTTTTAGAGATATTTACGCTAGCGGCTCTGTTACGGGTCACACTACTGTTGGTGGTTTAGTAGGGCGTTCGCAGTCAGCAATAGTGCGCGCTTACGCAACAGGTAACGTGACGGGCGTCTTGACAGTTGGCGGCTT
>WQRI01000048.1 GCA_009786825.1 Bacillota bacterium | reverse complement strand
CAACCACGCTATCAACACGCCCAACTCTGTCGTAAACAACAGCGCTAGACACACCCGCTCTAGCTCCATCAACCCCCAAAGCCGCAACACTCAAACTGTGCAAACCAACCGCTAATGCCCTGTAAGAACCAACTTGTGTGCCAGTTGCAAAATTGTCTGGTAGTCGTGTCAAATCAAATTGTCTAGCCGAAGCACCAACTCTTGCAACAACTTGCTCACCACGCATAATATCAAAACTAGACACCGGCGCGCCCGAGCCTTGCGTGTGCGACCACATAATAGATTGCCCCTCTATTCTAACATTTGTAGGCTGAGCAACTTCAGGGCTAAACTCAAACACCCTAAAACCCGCTTGCTCGTTACGCCCAGTCTCAGAATCTCGCGCCACCCTAAACACTTGATTTGGGTTTATATAAAGTGCTGGCGCAAAAGAAATGTCTGTTCCAAGAGTAAAATCACGTTCTGAATTTATTTCATTTGCACGAGCAAAACGACCAAAGCCGGGGCTTAAAAATGTTCCGTCTCTATCACAGCCCGCCCAAGGCGAACGCGTCCAAGTAAGTATTGTCTGATTTGTTGCATTTCCTGTATTACTGTCGCGCGTTCTAGACCAAGCAAAGTGGTTGCCTACGTGTGCTTGCGCACCTGCTTGCCAGCCAAAACCACCCGGTACACTTTGTGCTGCATTAGCATATCTCAAGCCTAAATTATTTAAAGCCAACAATTGCTGCAAACATAAAATAAATACTGTATCTCTATGCACATACCTATGAGCCGTACTGTGAGCATTACCATTTCCACCAGCAATGCCCGAATTGTTTGTAAACGAAACAGATGGCGCAAACCCATTTCCATTTAAAATTGCTTCTATACGGCCTGCTGATAAAGCGTTTTGATATCTAGATAAATTGTCTGTTCTTGCTGTCTCAAGCCTTACATTTGAAATAATAATACTTTGCTCTAATTGCGTAAAATTACTTAAAAATCCATTATTAGCGAAACTCCCCTCCCAAAAATCAGTCCTATTATTCAAAAAAGCCCTAAGTTCAGAGTTAGCCCAAGAGTTATTACCGCTTGAACTAAATCTTCTTCTAGCCTCTAAACTATCCGTTCTTAAAAGTGGTGCGCCCGCCATACCTGTAATACTGCCGTTAGTATCAAATCCAATCACTCGCCACTTTCTACCACCGAAGTTTTGAATATAGTCGCCAACAGCCATATGTCGTGCTTGCATAGCGCTGCCTTGCACTCTTTCACTATTCTTACTATCAGAAACTAGCATTACAGCACCTATAATGCTTCCAACAGATAACACTAGCCCTGTTGCTAGTAGCAGTAGCCTAGTAAACCACTTAGACTTACCAGCCGTTTTTTTCGAATTTTTCCCCATAAAATTCCCCCCTTTAAATTAAGATTTCAACCCACACCCGCGCTACAAAAACTAAGCATTTAACCCGCACGCAAAGGTAATCACAAACAAGCCCAATGTTAAAAATCACCTGTGGTTTAGCCAAAATCTTAACAGTTTTTTAATTTCTAGCCCGTATTTGCACAACAGTTATTAAATTTCTGTTAATGCACATAGATATATTTTAACACACCTATAACAAAAGTCAATATTCTTTACAAATTCTTTACAAACACGAAGCCACAAAAAAATTCGTTCACATTAAACACAAATCCCCAATGTCAAAACTAAATTTTTCGTCTTAATTTGCTGTACAAAATCCTAATTAGTGAAGCAAAAAATTAGTGTGAAATAATACTATTGCCTATTTGTTTGACTTTAAGTCGCGAAAGTGTTATTATAATAAAAGATGGTGCGTAAAATACAAAAGATGTTCGAGTCACTTTTTTTACCCTTTAAACAAAAAAAGACTGCGTGCTGAACTTAATGTAGGAGAATTTTAAAAATGAAAACAAAACAAAGAGTTTTAAAATTTTTATTAATACTTGTTATGCTAGCAAGCGTAGGGATGATTGCCGGTTGCAACGACAGCTGTGATAACATTGATGGTGCTATTTTTTTTGATTCAGAGTTTGTTAGCGATTTTGTTCAAGATGGTGCTTACACTCTAACTGAAAAAGGATTGAGAGAGCGCGAGCGTCTTTTTGCTGCTTGCTCTACAAGGGGTGGCGCTACTCACACAGAAATGCCTAATTTTATGAAAGAATTAAAAGTTAGTATCGAAGGTAAACAAATCACAGTAAGCGCAACAGTATTTTTATTTATTCGCTCAGGAAACTATTACACAGGTCAAAACGCAAATGGCTTTGTCTACTTCTCATTTGATGGCAATATACTGAATATGCTTTTAAAAAACTTTGGCGTTTATGAAACAATGCATTTGCAATTTGAAAGAGAAAATTCGGATTAGTAAAAATAAAACAAGAAAGAATATAGGAGAATTAAGAGAATGAAAAAAGCAAAACAAAGAATACTAAAATTTTTATTAGTGTTGGTTATGTTTGCAAGCGCAGGGATAATTGCTGGCTGTGGCAGTACTGAACAAATTGAACAACCTAGAGATTTTATAATTTCAGATGCCCCCTACAGTATATTCCATTGGTCTGCAGATTCTAGGTCACCATATTGCAGGGTGTATTTGTGGAATGAATATGGCAAGGTTTTTGAATTTAAATCAATTTATGTGAGAGAGACATCAGACCCCTTACCCGTTTTTATTCAGGACTTAAACTTAGAAATTGGTGAAAACTTAATAAGAATAATTTCTATAGCCCCAAGAAACCGACGCAATTTAATTGATTCGGAACCTGTTTATTTGACATTACTAATGGACGAAAGTGGTCAAGTTATAATTATTTAAAACATTATATAGGAGGAAAAACATTATGAGTAACACGAAACAAAGAATGCTAAAATTTTTATTAGTGTTGGTTATGTTTGCAAGCGCAGGGATAATTGCTGGCTGTGGCAACAGTGAACAAATTGAACAACCCAGAGATTTTTTGATATACGGCGAACCATCGTGTGCGTTTCATTGGACTGCAGATTCTAGGTCACCATATTGTAGAGTGTATTTGTGGAATGAGTATAAAGAAATTTTTGAATTTAAATCATTCTATATAAGACACGTATGCGACCCTTTTACAGTTTGCATACTAGAACTAGACTTGAAAATTGGTGAAAACTTGCTTAGAATAATTTCTATAGCCCCAAGAAACCGACGCAATTTAATTGATTCGGAACCTGTTTATTTAACTTTACTAATGGACGAAAGTGGTCAAGTTATAATTATTTAAAACATTATATAGGAGGAAAAACATTATGAGTAACACAAAACCAAAGAAAAACATTATTCAGTTGCTGATAGTAACTATACTTATATTTGTTTTATCAGCCAACTTTATTCAAAGAGAAACTTTGTATGCAGAAGCACACATTGTCTATCAAGTAGGAGAATCTCGCCAGCCAGAAGGCGCAAATTCTATAAGCATAGGAACTTTTGAGTTTTGCGATTTGCCTTCAAATACAAATACTACTCAAAACGGCACTAGGCTTTACGAGTATATGCGTGCACATCAAGAAGACGGAAACGTAATTACATATGATGTTTCTTACCAGCACGCAGGTCAATCTATGCTTACTAACTATCTAGGCATTCAACCACTAAACACTTATACATACTCTGTATTAAGGGCTGGTAATGGTGCTAATAATAGTATAGTGATTGTAATTTTGGCAGAAGGCTTTCGGGCAAATGAAATGGGTAGTGCTTTTATTCAACCTGAATTTCAGCGCGGAACATTTGTTTACAATGCAATTGCTGTAAAAAACACTATGCTTAACACGCATCCGTTTAATGACTTTCGTGATTTTATTAGAGTATACGCAATACATACTGTTTCAGCAGAAAGTGGCATCTCAAGAGACCATCCTACAAGCCCGGGTGGTGGCCCTAATAGAAACACATACTTTGACTCTAGATTTGAAGCCGCTTCTAGAATAAGAATGCCCGTACTAAGAAGAAGTCGTGCTAGGAACCTTGCAACTGCTGTTAATGCTAATGCTGCAATGCTACAAATAATTGCAAATACGCAATATAATAGCCACGGCGGAGTGGCTTGGATGGGAAGTTATACACACGGACTTTCTTTAAATGTATCCCTTACATCAATGCAAAACACATCTAATGCACATTGGAACAATGCGTGGCACGGTACATTCATACACGAATTTGGACACTCGTTCGGACAACTTATAGATGAACACGATAATGCTAACACAAGACGTGAAAGCTCGGCAAATGCCACACGCAATGGTAATGCAAATACTGTTAAATGGCAACACTTTCGCGGACACGGCAGAGTTTTAAACACACCTCGCTCTATTGGTAGTGGATGGTTTGTACCTGCTTCAGGAGTAGGTGGGCTTGCTTGTATAATGCGCAATTCAAGGTCTAGCAATCAATTTAGTGCTGTATCTGCCTCAGAGTTATCGCGGCGAATGGCTGCCATATCAGGCGATGCATTTTTCGGAAAACATCTAGATGGCAGAAACCACCCTATCCCAAGCATAGCACATTTTACACTAAACCCTAATTTAGATTGGTCTTTCAACCGCATAGTTCCCTATGCCTTTCACGGCAACACAACCCTTCAAAGTGTTACAATTTTGCGTGATTTTGGAGAAATAGGTAATTTTGCTTTTATTGGTGCAACTAACTTGAGAGTTATGAACATACACGCCTATTTTCCACCAAGAATTAATGATACAACCTTTGCAGGTTTAGACCGCAACTTAATCACCATTAACATACCTAGGGGAAGGTATCAAGTTTTTAGAAATGTGGGATGGACAGGTTTTAGAATAATTGAAATGGATATATGGCAACAACCAAATTTTTCTCAACTAACTGGAAATTCTGTTTCATCTGGTGCGTATACAATAACAGCTACGCCAAATTGGACTACCGCTCAAAACTTTAACGTGGCAGGCTCTTTCTCTGGTGGAACAACATTTGTTTCCAGGTTTGAGAATGGTTCTGACCAACTTCGTAATGTGCATTCTCAAATTAGGTTGCCTACTAATACTGAATTAAATGTACATTTTGTTACGCTAGAGGCGCGTGCGACCAATAATGGAGGCGGAGGGTTGTTTCAACCTAGCAGAGAAAGTCGATTATATTTTTCTTTAAATGGTGCAAATGTAGGAGCAACGCAACACATATCCAGAAACAATAATTGGCAAACTTTCGCATTTGCTTTTCCGCAAGGGCAAAATGTAGGTGGCGGTCAGTCATTTGGTGTTACAGCACGTAGCCGTTTTGCCAATATAGAAATCACTAATATCAGAATAACGGCAACTCACCCTAATCTTGCAGGCGTAGCGATTACAAGCGTTGGTTCTATTAATTTAGGTGAAACAAGAACTTTAACTGTTAATCCAACTCCTGCTAGGGCTTTAATAACAGGTACACCTATTTGGAGTAGCAGCAGTACAAACATAGTAGAGATTGTATCTGTAAACGGCAGAAACGCAACTATAAGAGGAATTACACAAGGTAGTGCAGTAATAACTGTAACTGTTAATGGATTTACAGCAACAAGAATTATTCTGGTAAGTGTTCCAAATTTAGGTGATAGAGTTTATTGTAATTGGTGTGGTAGTTTTTTAGGATATCGATTTGGTATTATGGAATGGTGTGGATGTAGAAATATGCGTATAGAATTTCCGCAGCAGCAACATAACACTTGCAACCATCACCACACTTTGAAAACATTTTCTAAATTGTAAGCAATACAAAAAACGCAAATTGTCTTAAACTAAAAAACTGGAAAAAAAGCAAGGGTAGCATTTTGTCGCTACCCTTGCTTAATCTAATAAAATCTAAAATTTGTATAGTGTTTGTTTAACAAAAGTTTTAGGTGTTTGGGTTTAAAGTTTGGGTGAACTTCTATTAAACTAGAACTATCGGTTTTTTTTTGTTAACTTGCTAAGCAAATTAGTCTTGCCAAATAAATCAGCCTTAGCCACTATAGCCTAAAGCAAATACTTGCCCAAGTATTATGTAGTGTTATTGTGATACGGGCGTTATTGTGAGTATGTCTTCTGTTGCGTTTGGTATGTTTTGCATAATTATATCGAATACAATCTGCATTCTGTCTTGAGTAAAGTTGAGGTCTCGTACTATTACGTTTATTGCCCCCGTTGTATGAGTTACAATAACATCGTCAAAACCTCTTGCCCTAATCATTGCCTCTACAATAAGTTCTTTCTCGCCCGCCGCTATAAGTAGTAGTTTGTTGCGCTCTGCATCTGTGCGAAGTTGTGCCGACACATTAGGGTCTGCCAGAATAGAGTTGTAAAATAAAATTGCTTGAGAGCGCTGTGTAAAGCGTTGGCTTCTGAATTGCGCAAAATTGTTTGCGTATCCGCCTGCGGCAGGTTGGTCTCCCGCAAGATTATTGTTAGACAATACCACATTAAGAACCGCTGTAACTACTAGTAGTGCCAGCATAGAACTTAGTATGATTATTTTTTTACGTCTAGTTAGCATATGCTCTAACCTCCTTTTTTAGCCCGGTATACCTTTTTTGGACTAAATTATATATATAATTTTTTGTAAAAACAAAAATTTAAAATGCTCAATGTTCAATTTTAAATGTTTAATGGTTTTATTCTCTGAATACATAACAGTTGAACAGCCACCTATTCGCTTGCATACAATTCGCAAACAATTTTTTCCTGCGAAGCAGGTGCAACAATTTAACATTTTACATTCAACATTTAACATTATTTACTAAGCACTTGTATCCGATTTTGTGGCACGCCTAGCAAAGTTTCTACGGCGCGCATAATCTCTAGCCTAACCCTAATGTCGTTTGCGCCTTGTGCTACTACCACAACCCCCCTAATCGCCGGATAAATTTCTCTTATAACAATTGGTTGACCGCCCGCTATAATAATTGTCTCTCTGTCTATTGTGTTAGATACTGTGTTAGATGCGCCATTCCCGCCCGTTGTAGTTGTTGTGTTATTTTGGCGGTCGTTTGTTATGGCAAGCACTAATTCGGACGAGCCATCTAGCGTTATCATAACGCTTACTTGTCCAGCCCCGCCAATAAGCCCAAGCGTGTTTGTTAGTCTATTTTCTAAGTCGCGCACGAAGTTTTGTGTAGACGTCTGATTAAGCGGCGCGTCGTTAGACGTACTTCTAGAAAATGGCACAAAACTAGACAAAAATATCAGTAATATAACGCAACCAATAACCCCCGCAGCAATAAACTCTATATGCTTTATAGAGCGTATGCGCTTAAAAAGCGCGCTTCCTGCCCTTGTTTTCTCGGCTTTGCCAGCGTCTAACTTGCTTGTTGAACCGCTAGCGCTCTCGCCCTTTTTGCCACTATTACTGGTTTGTACTTCAATTGTAACACTCATAGCCGTCTCCTTTAAATATACTTGTACATATTTATATATGCACATTTATTAACTAAAATGCATACTATAACGCAATTAAAATTTTTTTCGTGTTATTGATTATCTCGAAGCGGGTGGGGTTATCCGTTAACAAATCAGAGCATACAAGAATTTCCTTATGAAGCGAAGCGTAATGTGATATTCGTTAAGTTCTAACTTTGTCAGGCAAATATATGTATGCGCTCTCGCTGTATGTTTACGACAGAACGCGTGAGCCGTATAACCGCTTCTTTATCAATTATATGCGCGGCTTGTCCGTTTATAACAGGTAGCAAAAAAATATTTAAAGACTGTATTCTAAACTCGCTCTCAAATGGCTCTAAATTAACAGCAACAAATGCAACACTAAAGTTGTTATCACGCAAAACGCGCTCTACCCCCTGCTCTATTACACGTGCATTCTGAGCGTTTACATTGCTTACAAAAGCGCTGTCGGGCTGCCCTATGTTAGAAAAATCGAAACTAAAATCTCGCCGCAAAAGTGAGGGTAGCGGGTACACAATAATAAACACAGTTATAAGCGCAAATATGCCCTTGATGTATTTGCTGGTGTCGCCCTCCGGCATTATAATGTCTACCAAAACGCCAAGCATAACAATGCCTAGTATAGATAAAATCCAAATAGTCATATTTTTTTGAGTGACCGACTTTTGTGTTTGCCAGCCATAAACCCTCCGAAAAATTACTTGCTTACAAAATTGAGTTTGGTTTTTACGGCGTAAACGCCATATTGCTTGTAAATATAATAAGCATAACTGTTATAAAATACATAAACGCAACCGCAATAATAATTACATACAACATTGTTAGGTTCTTAGCCATACTAGACAAAAACTTAGCCACCCTTTCTTGCCCTATAGGCTCTATAACAGATGCCGCAAGTTTAAGCGCCATAGAAAACAATATTATCTGCAGTATGGGCGATACCACAGTTGCTAAAAGCAGTATTAGCCCCGTAAGCCCCACCGCATTTTTTATCAGTACGCTGCCCGCAATTATTATAGAAAAGCCATCAGACAAATATCCGCCAACAATTGGAATATATCTATTAACCGCAAAGCGCGCCGTTCGAATAGACACCCCATCGTGAGAGGCTGCCGTTATGCCCTGAATAGATAAAAACGCCATAAATATAGTAAACGAAAAACCTATTATGTAAGTTTTGGCAGACTTTAAAAAACTTGCAAAGTTATCCAACTTTACTGTGCTAGACAAATTTCCAATAACAGTAAAGGTTAAACTCAGTATAAAAAGCGGCATAATTATGTGCAGTATAAGTTCCATAAGTCCACCACTTAACAAGGCGACGGCGGGCTGATAAACGCTTACAGATGCTGTCGCGCCAATAGCAGTTAAAACCGTAAGCAGTATGGGGAATGCTATATTCATCTGAAGCCGCATATTGTCAACTGTTGCGCGTGTCATTATAATTAACTGAAACATTGCTGTCAGCACAATAACCGCAATAAGCGTAAAGCCCGCAATATGAATAAGTTCTCCCGTTGCCCGCCCCATAAATTTAGACTTAACATTAGAAAACATACTCATTAAAATGGCTAACGCAACAATAACAGCAACTATAGGCACAAAGCCCAAAAGCCCCGAAAAAACCATACTAACCATAGCCGAAAAAAAGTTAGAATAATAGTCTGCAAACTCGCCAGACACAACAGCCCGCACAGTCTCGCCAAAGCCCCTACCGCCAAACAATTGTTGTTCGTTTGCCGTTAGGCTTAAAATAAACTGCTCTAACTCGGATAAATCTAGGTTGTTTAACTGCTCGTCTATGCTATCGCTAAGTTGTTGCTCTAAATCTCTGTTGTCGTTAGAATTTGCATACGCCACTACCCCGCCCTGCACAAAGCCAACAACAATAAAAGAAAATAGCAAACACAATAAAAACCTTCTCTTCATCGAGAAAGGTTTTTTTTGCTTCAGACCAAAATGTTTTTGTAATTTTTCCATAATTTTTCGAAGTGCTTTGCACCTTATGCCAAATTTATAATGCTACTTACAATTTCTATAAGCCCCAAAAGTATAGGAAGCGCCAACACCAAAATAATTACCTTGCCCGCTAAAAGCACCTTGTCCGCTATGCTTTTAGCGCCCGCGTCGTCACAAATATTTGCTGTAAACTCTGTTATGTAGCCTATGCCTATTATCCTAAGTATACTGCCATAAAGCGCCGACTCTAGCCCCGTGTTTTCTGCTATGTCGGCAAAAGCATCTAATATGCCCGCAATTTGCTGTATAACCAAAAGCAATATTACAACGCTTGCAGAAATGCCAATCATCATTGCAATTTCGCTTCTGTGTTGCTTTACAATTAAAACCGCAACTACTGAGAGTAGCGCAATACCCGCTATCCGTAAAATATCCATACCTAAGCCTTAACCCCCGCCTCTAAAATAATAAAGCCTCAAATCTAAAAAAGTTTAATCTAAAAAATCAATCTAAAAAAGTTTTGCCCCAAAAAACAGTCAACTCAAATAAATCTCTCACGCTATCAAAAAGTTGCGCAACCAACTGTAGCACCATAACAAGCACTATTATAAGACCCGCAATTGTAACAAGTGTAGCAATCTCATCTCTTTTTGCATTTTTTAAAATCTGCACAACAACTGTTATAAGTATGCCAATTGCCGCAATTCTAAAAATTATTTCTATACCAAAATCCATTTACTTGTCTCCATTCTCAAAGTAAGCCCCGAAAGCATGTAAAGCCCTAAATAAATATAACCCCAATAGCAAGCCCTAATAATATACCCAGTTTAAAATACAAACTTGTCCACTTTTTGTGTTCTGCCTCGGCGTCGTCTCTATAAACTTTAAAGGTCTCTAAAAAATTATCTATTGTTGTTAACTGCGTAAAAACGTCCGACTTTCCAAGCGCGTTTAAAAATTGTATAAGGTTATCTATCTCTTCACTTGTTAAAATCTGCACATTGCTACTATTTGCTAACTTGTCAAACTCTGTATTATTTGCGGCTAGCAATTCTTTAAAGTCTAATAAAAAACTTGCAAATTCTACGCTGCTTGCTTGATTATTTTTTACAAACTTTTCTATAATGTTAGAGATGTAAGAATGCGAAAAGTTAATCTCATTTTTAGCAAACTTGCAAAACAAAACAAGCATATCTAAAAACTTTTTTCGGCGGCGATAAAAATTTCCAAAAGCATACCCCGAATAGCCACAAAGGATAACAATTATTATAACTATAAAAAGCCTTACTGTAAATTCCATATTAGCATACTACTTTGTGTGGCATAGTACTGTTAAAACACCAAAAGCCCACACAAAAGTTCAAAATATTTTGCTAAAAGCGCTGTCGTATACCCCTTCAAGTGTCCCTATCCCGCTTCGCGTACTAAGTACTATAAATCTCTCAAACAGCCCCATATCCAGCAAATATTTCATATTTTTTTTGTTAGATAAATCTTGCAAGTTGTTCGCGTGGGCTGTGGCTATAACTTTTACACCGCAAGTAATTGCTTGCTCTATGCAATGTATGTCTGACTCTGTCCCTATCTCATCTGTAATGATAATATCGGGGCGCATACTTCTTATGCCGTTTGTAAAGGCAAAAGTTTTAGTGCAGTTTAAAAAGACGTCTACGTTGGTCAAATTTTTATTAAAGGTAATCTCTTCGCGCTCGTCCGCTATAAGCACATTAAGCATTCGGCTATCCCGTGATAGCAAACTAGCAAAGTCTCTTAGCATACTTGTCTTACCAGCGCCGGGCGGAGACAATACAAGCGTGTTATAAATTTGCTCGCCAAACAAACCGCTGTAAATTTGCTGTCCGCTTGTTTTAACAACACAAGGCACTCTTATGTTTAAACTTGTTATGTCTTTTACAGTTTTTAAGTCGTCCTTTTCTTTTATAACTCTGCCCGCAATACCAAGCCTTATCCCGCTGTAAGTTACAAAACCTTGCTTGATTTGCTCGTTAAAAGCATAAAGCGAGTTGTGAGTAGCCCTATACAAAATGCCGTCTATCAATTGCCTAGTTGCAATTATACTACTGCCACCCATACTCAAGTGCTTGTTAACACCAGCCACGCAAACAACAACAGCGCTATTAAGCCTTATCCTAATCTCGTTTAACCTTTGCGCATTATACTCTTTTTCTACAAGCAAAAACAATTCACTCGGCAACAATAATTCTAACATATGTACATATACATATTATTAAACCGAGACAAGTTATAGAACAAAAAAAGTAGTACGGAATTTTTCCGTACTACTTTTTTTAATTATGAATTATGAATTCAGAATTATGAATTGTTACAACCCATTATACGCTTTACGTTTGAACAGTTAGAATTTTGTTTTATAATGTCATTCTGAGCGAAGCGAAGAATCTAGGCGTAGCCGTGTTTTCGCTTCGCTAGACCCTTCACTACGTTCAGGGTGACAACTATATAAGTACTCACGTAAATCTTTCCCGCGGTAGCGGGTGTAACACTTGTTAATTGTTACTTGTTACTTGTTACCTGATAATTAGTCCATAGTCCACTCGTTTGCTTCGCTATTTCTACGCGCTCTGATTTTGCTTTGTGCTATATAACCCGCCGTGCCGGCTGCGCCTACGCCTGCTACTGAAAGTGTGCCGATTATTATGTTGCGGGCTAGGTTGCTACCACTTCCGTTTTCTGCGTATGGTATGTACCACACGGCAAATAGTAGTAGAGTGTCTGCGCCGTTTTCTAGGTCTAGTAGGTGAAGTGGTAGGTTGCCTGTGTTGCCGTTTTCGCCGCCTGCGTTTTCATTGCCCGTGCCGTTGCCGCTTGGTAATAGGCTACCGCCACGTGATAGACTCCAGCCGTGGAATATTGCGCCCGTTATGTCTAGAGTAAGGGTTGGTAGGTTGAAGTTTTGGGCTTGCTCTAGGCTCATATCCGTGTGGCTCATACGGGCTGTGCCGAAGTAGTGTTCGCAGATTAGGATTATGCGTACATCGCCTGTCTGTAGGCTTGGTAGGTCTAGTATGCCGTCTTGTATGTTGCACGAGGCTGTGCCACGGGTTACAAAAATTGTGAACTCTGCGTAAATTGATGGGTCTGTGAGTGATGTTGCACGCACTATTGCTGCGCCTGCGCCGTATGGTAGTAGGGTTATGAAGCCCGCAAGAGATGTGATTACATCTGCGCCACCTGCGCCAAAGTTAGAGCCGCCGAAGTCGAACCCGCTTATGCGTACTACACTCTCGTTGGACGACGTCCATATGAACGCGCCGCTTACGTTGCCGTGTGCGAATGCGCTTAGGCTAAGCGTTATTTGCTGGCGGCTGTCCATACTTTCTAGTGTGTAAGTGCCGTCTGCATACTCTAGCGTTATCAAAAGCGCCGCTTGCTCGCGCACAACGCCATCACCCAAAATCTCTACGCCGTAAAGCCTAGACTTATCTACAACAATTGTGAACGAGCCGTAAAAGCCTGTGGCTGGGTGCGTTGCTGTGATGATTGTTATGCCCACACCGAATGCTCTTATGTAGATAATACCGCCTATCGTTCCGCCCAAAATCTCTACAACATCGCCACCACAACTGCTGCTCCAAACAAGGCTTGCTGCTGCCGCTTCATGTACACCGCCTACTGTTCCAGCAAGTCTTATCCACGGCAAAAATATCGCTTCTGGGCGCGGGAAGTCTATCAACATCGCATACTCGAACATACCTTCCGGTCCCAAAACCCTAACAGAAGTCACGCTCTCTTGTACAATTTCTAGAGAAATTTCGTTAGACTGAGTTCCGCAGTATGCGCCAGTTGCGCGAATGCTCACAACCCCCACAAAGCCCGGACGCACCGTAACGACCACATTCTGCCCTTCTAATCGCGCGTTATCGAACATAACTGCGCCAAGCGGGTATACTGACCACACAATTCGGCTAGACATTGCTGCGTTTGTTGTGCCGATTACAGCGCGCAAATCTACGCCCGCTCGGTTAGCAACTTCTGTGTTGCCGTACGGAATTGTAAGCACTCCGTTGTGGCTTTCCATTACTTTGCTGATAGTTATCCCTGTAACTAATGGCTGTTCTATTGTTAGTATTCTGCTTGCGTATTGCGACGGCGTTAGCACAGATGTCGCTGTGATTGTTACCGCTTGCGAGAATTGGTTAAGACCCCTATCGCGCGCAACCACTTCTACTACATTCGGGTTGATGTGGTTAAGCACAAGTGTTACAAACTGACCCGCTACGTTTTGTATGCCAACGCCCGCAACCGCGCCACAACTAGACGTCCACACGACCCCCGAGTTTGTTCCACCGCCAAAGCCGCTTGTGCTTGCTGTAAGGCTTACACGCGGAAGTGCAGTTTCTATCGGTCGCGTCATAGGTATTAGCAAAGTAGAGTTTGTAGGCGGGGCAATTGTTACTGCCGTAACTTCAGGGTCAGACACCGCCACAAATATTCTGAACGTGCCAACTGCG
>WQRI01000047.1 GCA_009786825.1 Bacillota bacterium | reverse complement strand
AGCCACCAAGATATGACCCTAGAGCAAGCCCAAAACTTCACACTTCCTGTACTTACTCTAGACATACAAGGCGCAATATTCCACGGCTGGAGTCTATCACGCGGCGGTAGCCTACTATCAAGTGAAAATGGTAACGGCACGGGTAACGAAAACGAAAACGGCGAAAACGGCAATATGGGCAACCTACCACTTCACCTACTAGACATCGAAAACGGCGCAGACACTCTACTACTTTTCGCAGTATGGTACATACCATACGCAGAAAACGGAAATGGTAGCAACCTAGCCCGCAACATAATAATCGGCACTCTAAGTGTAGCAGGCGTAGGCGCAGCCGGCACAGCGGGCTATATAGCACAATATAAAATCCGCGCCCGCAGAAAAGAAAATATCGACGAGTGGACAATGGACTAAAGTCAAATTAAGAATTATGAATTCAGAATTATGAATTATTTCACCCGCTACCGCGGGAAAGACTAACTTTTGACTGTTCTCAAACATAAGGGCATATGATGTCACCCTGAACGAAGTGAAGGGTCTAGCGAAGCGAAAACACGGCTACGCCTAGATTCTTCGCTTCGCTCAGAATGACATTTAAAACAAAATTCTAACTGTTCAAACGTAAGGGCATTTAATGTGTGTAAACACTTTACACTCTACACTTTACATTTTACACTAACCAAAAAAGTAGTACGGAAATTCCGTACTACTTTTTTGGTTGCTATTCGTTTTCTGTTTCTGTAGGCTCTATTTCGTTGTTGTCTGTATAAGTTGTTGGTTCTATATGTTCTGTATGCTCGATTGCGGGTGTTGTATGCGCTGGTGTTGTTGTCTCTTGTATTGTTGTCTCTTGTGTTATTGCTGGCTCTTCAACTGGGGTGGTGTGGGTAGGTGTGTGTTGTGGTTTTGGTGTTGGCTCTGTGTGGTGTTTTGGTGTTGCTTGTTGGGTATCGTGCTGTGGGTTGCTGTTGTGTTGTTTTGGTGTGGTTTCTGTTTTTGTGTCTTGCTTTTTGTTGTTTTTGATTGATGTTAGTTTAAGTTCTATTTCTTTAAACTCGAAACTAAGTTCGTCTAAAAACTTGCTTACTAGGGCTGCGTTTACTTGTTCTAGTACTTGTGTTGCTTTAACGCACGGCTCGTCTTTTTTAGAAGCAACCTTTACGCTTGCTTTCATAATAACTTCGTTTGTTGCGTCTGTGAAAAGGTGAATGTGTTTTACTTTAGCACCTTCAACATTTAAAACCGCTTGCTTTGCAAGTTTTCTGATAACGCTTACAGACGCTTTTCTCACGCTGTCTTTTGTTTTGAATAACAAAATTTGGTTTACTCTGTCTGTTTCTGAAAACGAGCCTAAGATGTTAAGCGTGGTTAAAATCACAAAGAAAAGCGCGAAAATGCCGAATAGAGATTGTACAACGCCGTTGTTTGCTTCTTCCGCTATGTCTGTGTTAAAAATTAATATCATCGCAAACACAACAAAAATTAGTGACACGACGGATAGCGAGATAGTAATAAATCTTTCAAAATTTCTTTTCATAAATTTTAATCTCCTTTTTGGATTACGTTCCTTTTTGGGTTACGTAGTTTGGTTAGTTTGATTACGTAGGTTACGTAAGTAGGGTCTCGTAGTTTGGTTTTCGTATTTACATTTTAGTAGATTTGTTTTTGTCTATTAGGTTATGTATTATTCTAGCACATAAACTTAAAAATAGCAAGCGTATTAAGCCCATTGTATGCATATAAATAAAAAGTAGAACAAATGCGGGGGGTGTTAATATGCTTTGTGATATTGCTTTTATGGGCGGCGGGGTTAGAGGAATTGCTTTTGTTGGGGCTGTTAAGGCTTTAGAGAGTGCGGGGTATAAGGTTAGGCGCGTGGCGGGAACATCTGCGGGCGCTATTGTGGCGGCGCTTTTGGCGGCGGGCTATTGTGCAGATGAGATGCGCGCCGAAATGGAAGCCCTTAACTACTTAAACTTTAAAAGTCGAGACCACAGAAATTTTGGGGTGGTGAGCGAGTTTTTTCATTTGCGGCGCGACTTGGGTGTTTATAGTGCAGATTACTTCGAGGCTTGGATAGATGGTTTGTTGGCAAAAAAAGGCAAGAGAGTTTTTGGCGATTTGTGGGGTGGTGCGATAGGCGGTGGGGTAAGGTCGAATAGTGGAATGTCGAGTAGTGGAACGCTGGGCGGGCAACCTTTATCTCAGTACGAAAAGGCGCTGCCGCTTCAACTTACGGCGTCTGATATTGTTAACAAGCGCTTGTTGATTCTGCCGCAAGATTTAGCGTTGTTTGGGCTAGACCCTAATAGTTTTTCTATAGCAAAGGCGGTTAGAATGAGTATGAGCATACCGCTGTTTTACGAGCCTTACAGGCTGAAAGACACAAGCGGGTGTGAGCATTTAATTGTAGACGGCGGGCTGTTTTGTAACTATCCGATATGGCTTTTAGATGATGGCTGTAAAAAGCCCGATGTTGCTGTTTTTGGCGCAAGGTTTGTAGAGACTGCTAGCAAAGAGAGTAAGGGCGGTAGTAGTGATATGTATGCTGAGAGTGGCGCGGGCGGCGCGTCAGATGTGGCAAAGCAAGGTGGCGCGGGCGTGTTAAAAAGCGTATCGTGCGCTATAAACAATGTGCTAAGCGGCGCAAGCAACTTTGTCAAAAACGATGTGCTTAAACTAACCAACTACATAAAGGTTGTGCTAAACGCAGTTTTAGATGCACAAGGTCACGGCTACGCGCGCGTAACAAAAGGAGACGCCCGGCGCACAATAAACATACCAGTAGCCGTAACCAACCAAAACGGAAGCAAAAAAATCGTAAAAGCCACAGACTTTAATCTAGACCAAAAAACAGCCGAATCCCTTTTTAACAACGGCTTAAGCGCCACAAAGAACTTCCTAAAAAACTGGAATTTCGATAACTGGCGCGCGCTCAGAACATAATACAAGTTTTGAACATATAAAGATACACCTTAAAAATCGTTTACGCATAAATATCGTGGATAAAAGCCCGACTATTAAAGTTGGGTTTTTTTTGTTATGTTGATAAGTTGGGGTGCAAAAAATTACAAGTTTTTCAAAAAACTGCTGTAAAACGCTTGCTTTTTTGCAAGCAAGCAAGCAAGTATAATAGTAGTTATACACTCGGTGCAATTTTGTGTGGATAACTAAGAGATGTTTTTTGAGATTAAAAAATTGAACAAAAAGCCCTATGTGTATAAGTTTCAGAGAATATTTAAGTGATAAACTTTGGGAGAGAATTTATGAGAAAAAGTAAAAAGTTATTGTTGGTTATGTTGCTACTATTTAGTAGTATATTTGTTTTTGCAGGTTGTACGTTAATAGGGAGTATTGCTGGAAATAGGGAAGTAAGAATTGAAGATGGTTATATTATTGTTCCATTTTCTGCAACTGATTATGGAGATTATTCTAGGAATGTTGTGTATGTAAACGGGGTAGAGTTCTATTCTTTTTATACTTACCAAGCGGTTGATGAAGGCTTGGACAGTGCAGGAGCATTGCTGCCTGCAAGGAAAGTCTCTTTATATGGCTTGCCAAGTGGTAGACATACGATAAATGTTGTAATTTACTGCGAAGATGGCTACATTGTATTTATGTCTAGGAACATCATTTTTTACGTAAGCGAACACACTTATAGCGAGTATTACAGCGAATATTAAAACTAATTGAGAGGTTTAAGAAATATGTCTAAAAGACCAAGCAATTTAGAACTTAGAGTTAAGGCTAACTCTATAATTAGCAAGCTTAAAGAGTTAGGGGTAAAAAATACCCAATTAGAGAATGAAAAAAATAAGCAAGTTAGCCAAATAGAGCAAAATGCAAAAGAAGCGCTAGGCTTTAACCCAAGGGCTAAGGTAGAGAGTGTTGTTAAGGGAATTTACAGTAACTATGTTTCAGCGCATACAGATATTGCTAAAACTGCAAAAAAGTATGCACATATAGATTACGACCCTAACACACTTAAAAAAGGCTTTAAAAACAGAGCAAAATTTGTTAATGTTACAGACAGTATTAAAAAGGCTAATACAATTTACAAGACTAGTTTGCAAAGCCTAGCAAGTGCAAAAAATATAACAGACGAGCAACGCGCAATTAACCATTTTTTAGAAGGATTTTTTATAATTGAAGAGTTAAAAGATAATTTCGATAAATATTATAGTGCAGAAGCACAGTATGATAAATATCTAGCGGCTGTTAAATCAGATTCTGATAAAGCGATAAAAGAGGCAGAAAATAGTTATGGGGTTCAACGCAAAAAGTTATATAATTTGTCTGAAGATTTAGCGGGGGATTACAAACTAATTAACGAATTTTTCGAGGAAATTTTTGAAGAAGAGAGTTTAGCGCGCGCACGTGAAAAATTTAAAAGTGGCGGTTTTTCTTCATTTACAGATAGTTTAGTTTTAGGTGTTGAGAATGTGGAGTGTTGTGATTGGGTGGTATGGGCGCTTACTTTTGATATTCCACGAGTACCGCTTATTATGTCGCTTGGTGGCACTAATAGCAATATGCTTATTAATTGGGATGGGCAAAGCGCAAGTTTGTACAAATTTTTAGAAAACCTTATTTTTAAAGCGGGTACAAGTTTTCCGGTAAGGTTTTGCAACTTTTATATATCTAACTTAAAAGCGTCTACATCTTTAGACGGGGTTGTTGGTAAGGCTATTGGGCTTTTGGGTGAGAGTAACATAAAAGACTTTGCTTCCCCTAGTGATTTTATGAGAGGCTTAGAACATCTGCAAGCGGATATGTCTGCAAGGCGTAAAGGTTACTCTGCAATGGAAGCAAGCGGTAGAAGAATTACCAGCATAAAAGACTATAACGAAGCCGCACCCGACAATAAACAGCCGGCAACTTTTTTAATTTGCTACGACTATCCAAACGGTTACACGAAAGAGCATCAAGAATATATAGAGCGGCTAGCCCAAAATGGAAATTCTACGGGCATATTTGTTGTGCTTGTAAATAACGCTAAAAAAAGCGGTGGGCAATCTTTTTCTCAAGCGGAAGATATATCTGCTAGATTTGCGGGTTCTTTAACTCTATCTATTAAAAATAACGAGATTACAACAAATACAAAAGGTAAGGTATCCTTAAACTTAATGGACGGCTTTAATATTGCAGATATAAAGCAGACTATTGTAGACGAGAGTAAAAAGATAAGACCGATAGAGTTAGCAGACGTAGCGCTTAAAACATCAGATGGGGTTAGTTTTTCTGATGTTTTGGAAATTCCTATTGGTAAGAAAGGGGCGGATGTTGCGTATATAGAGTTAAGCACAACAGGGGACGCTCGCCCACATACTATACTTGCTGGTAAAACTGGCTCTGGTAAAACAATTTTCTTGCATAATTTAATTTTGAGTGGGGCGCTAAAATATGCACCAAACGAACTTGAATACTACCTTATAGATTTAAAAGATGATGTAGAGTTTTCTGAATATAAGGATAAACTTAAAATACCACACTTTAGGTTATTAGCATCAGGTCAGGACAGTAGCGTGCAGAGTACTTTAGGTATGCTAAAAGCAATAGAGAGTATTGTACAAAAAAGAAATGCGCTTTTTAGAGAGTTTAGCGTGCCGGGAATAAGTGCATTTAATAAGGCGGTTAAAGAAGGCAGGTACGACAAAAAGAAGTATCCAAAACTTATGCAACTTCCAAGGGCGCTTGTTATTATAGATGAGTATCAAACTATATTTCAAAAAAATGATAGAAGCGCAGAAAAGTGTATAGCCGTGTTAGTGAGTTTAGCGCAAAAGGCTAGAAGCGCGGGTGTGGGTTTAGTTTTAGCGTCTCAAAGACCACCCTCGTCTAACTTCCAAGAAATTAACCCACAACTTGGTAATAGAATAGCGCTTTTGTGCGACCAAGATACACTAGATAAATTAATGGATAACGACAGAAGGGCTAACTTAGCTGAATTAGAAAGGCAAAAAGGTAATGCTTATTATAAAAGGGGTGCTAGTTTAGATTTAATAAGAATTTCTACGCCGGCAGATTCTAGCGGTGTTATAAAAAAAGATTACATAGATAAGATAAGGGCGAAATTCCCGCCTAGCAAATTTCCCGACAAACTTATTATATCGGGTGATAAGTCAGATATAGACATTCAAAATGCAAATCTAGGTTTTGCAAGTGGCGCTGCGGCTTACAGAGAAGACGAAATGCTTGCTGTGGCTGTTGGTCAGTCTGTTAGTTCTGGTGGTGAGATTGAGCATTTGTTTGATAGAGACAACCCAAATATGCTTTTAATTGGCGATAGGGATAGGGCTAAGAATATAGAAAGCGTGATGCTTTTAGATTTACTTTTCAAAAAAAGTACGGCACAAAATATTGGGGATATTACTTATGTAGATTTTAAAAAGAATAACGAGGCTTACGTAGGCATATCGGCAATAGCCAAAAGTATAGATTTTACACAGGGGGCGCTTGAGGCTACCAACAAACTTAAAGGGCTGTTAGAAATTAGCAAACAAAGAGTAGAGAGTGGTGCTAGTAAACCTATGTTTGTTTTTATAGGCTCGGGTGAGATGTATACGCAGGGTGGTGAGAGTGATAGCGCTAGTGTAAGTGGTGGTGATGCGCTTGCTATGCTAAAGGCAATGCAAAACTCTAGTGGCGCTAAGGCGGGAAGCGAGAATATTATACAACAACTTTTAAAAAATGCTAAGGCTGCAAAAATGCATATTGTGTTGCACGCAGATAGCACAGAGCCATTTACAAGGCGCGGGGACAATAGGCTTGTAGCAAGGGCGGAAGAAGTTGTGTATAATACTGTGTTTACAAGGGGTAGCGAATTTTTAAGTGCAACAAAAGACAGTAGTATACAAAACTCTAATTTGCTCTCACTTGAAAAAACCATAAAGCAAGACGACCCAATAGTTTATTTAAGGGCGGGGGAACTTGAAGATACTGTTAGGCGTATAAATTTTAAAAGTGATGCTAATACAAAAAAATGGTTAGAGACATTTTTAAAGGATAATAAGTTGTAGTAAATATAGTGGCAAAAGAAGGGCAAATGTTTAGAATAAACATAGGGTATTAAAAATATGAAGGTAAGAGTTAGTCCAGAAACAATAGGAGATTACGGGCAAAAGTTAAAGGCTTTTGCGGTTGAGATGCAATTTGAGTGTAACAGCATATACTCAAAAACTTTGCAAGCAAATAGCAGTTGGAATGATAGCATTTTTAACAACGTTTTAGCGTGCGTAGATAAAATGAAAAAATCTATGGACAATTTCGCTATGCGTAGTGACGAGTTAGCACAAAAACTTAATGCGTTTAGAATTAAGTTAGAGCGCTATTTGCACGGCTAGTAACAAATTAAAGGAGTTTTTTATATGTCGCAAATTCAAGCATCGGCTCAAGTTTTGGCTCAGTATGCGCTAGATTTAAATGTGTTTATAAATAATGTAAGCCACAAACTTGTAGATTTAATGAATTATCACAAAAAAGTAGGCAACAATTGGCAAGACGACCTATACGTACAATTTGGCGGTGAAATAGAAAAAGTTAAAAACCTTATGCTTATAGAATTACAACAACTTGAAGAACTTAAAAAGGTGGTAAGCAAAAAAGCAGAAGAGTTAGCGGAGTTAGAAAAAACACAGTTTTAATTTTTCTGGTAAATTTATATGAGTATTAAAGTAAGAGATTATAACGACATATACATTCATAACGAAATATATAAACTAGAGCAAGCGGTGGAAGGCTTTAAAAGCGATATCGGCAATGGCTTTTGGAATGATGATGTATCGCAAAAGCATTTTAAAGCAACGGGAGTTATGGCGGATACTACAAAAATAATTAAAGACGCCTTAAGTCCACTACATTCGCTTAGTGAAAAAATGAATGTTGGCGCGCTTAATGCGGGTGTTAATAACGCAAAAAGCGCTATGTCTGAGGCTAATTCTGCAAGAAATGAAGCTGACTCTTTAATGAGAGCATCACTACCAACAAGTATTGGTACAATGTAAGGCGCTTAGTATATGCTATACGAAATAGGAGTAAACAACTAAATGGCAATTGCAAAATTTGATATAAAGCAACTAGAAAAGGTTTTAAGTAACTATAGGTATGGTATTCCAAAATCTTTTCACGATGCTAAAAGTAGTTTAGAAAATAGTATAGACGCATCTATTAAAGACTTACATAATGCAAGTGAAGTTTTGTATGATAGCATTAAGAAAGGCAAAAGTGCTATGGACGCAACACATTACAAGGCAAACAGTTTAGATAACAGAAGGCGCGAAGTAGGTTATAAAATAAGGGAAATAGAGAGCCACCTTAAAGATAGAATAAGAGAAAGGGCATTTGCGCTAGATTGTAGAAGTTATTCTCAAGTAGGCAGTTCTTGTGGTGGTTGTGTAAGTTGCTTGTATAAAGAAATAGAGCATCAACAAAAGCGTATTAGTACGTGGACAAAAGATAATCCGGAAGAGACAAATCGTGCAATAGGTATAATAAATCGCGCTCAGGCTAAAATACCAAAACAAATTAAAATTGGTAACAGAAAAACGGAAAGTATAAATAAGTTGAATGAAGCGATGGGCGTATGCACAGCGCTACAGGCTCAAATGGTTGGGTGCGCTAAAAGGTTAGAAAATAGTTATACCGGGCTTAAAAATGCAAAACAACAAAACGAGAATAATTTAAGCCTTGTGCAAAACCATATAGAAGCACTCAAGCAAATTAAAAATAAATTTCCGCAAGCCGTGGCAGGTGTAGAGCAATACTCAAGTGAGTACGCAAGGAAATTAGAAAGTGCAATTGCTGCCGCAAATAGATATATAAAAGCCTTAAAGGGCTAGTAAAAAATAAAGTAAAGTAAGGCGCAAAGCATTTTGTAACTAAAATAATATGAAAGGTTATACAAATTCTGAACTATTAAAAGAATATAAAAACAGTTTGCTAGATTTATCTGCCTATTTAAGAGACGAGATAAAAGGCGTTTTGTCTAAAACATCAACTGCTGTTGGTTGGTCTGACCAAATTAAAACAACATCAGACGCAATACTAGAAAATAGCAGTAAAGTATTTGCTACAGCGGCAGAAGTGTTTGACGACAAAGCAATAATTTTAGAAAGAATGCAAAAAGCAATTTTAGACTATTACAATAGTGTGTAGTGAGCATTAAAAAATTGGAGGGATAATGAGTAATAATCCGTACATAAAAAAATATGGTCCGCATTTGGCTTCGCTTAATAGTGTTGTTAACGACACATACACTTACGTTGGAAGCAACATACAATCAACCTACATAAGAAAGCAAGACGAAATCTCAGGCGGGCTATCTGTTGCAAGAAAAAAGAGGCTGGGGCTTATATTTTCTAGCGTGGCTAGTGGGCTATTTTTATTAAGCATATTAGGAACATTTTTGTTTGTAAGTGTAGCAGACTTTGCAGACAGATTAGATATATACGTATATGGGGTGGATACAAGCGGGTGGACAATTCCTGCATTTTTGACTTTAATATCACTTTATACATTTGGCGGGGCTTTTATATTTTCTTCAAACGCTACTATGCAGGCTTTTTCGTTTGCAACATTTTTTAATGTGGTGTTCTTTTTGGCTATAGTAGTTACTTTAGTAAAAAACTTTTTAGAAAGTAAGGGCATTTTAACAATGAGCGGGCTTTCTAATAAAATAAGTGCTGTATTGCGACTAGGTTTACTTTTAATTATCGTACTACCGATTTTAAATATTATTTTGGCTGAGTTGCAAGGTGCTACATTTGCGGCTTATTTTGCTTCGTTAGTTTTCTTTTCTTTGATAGCAGCACCAGCCGTTGTAGGTTTAAGAATAGGTATGATATATGTAGATGAGAAATTGTTTAAAAATTAGGATATAGTGGCAGAAAATTACCTATATAAATGTAAAAGAAAATTAGTTTACTACATACAAAAAGTAAAGAGTTTTTGTTAAACGCTTTACTTTTTGTTTTTTATGTGGTAGTATATAGGGGTAGGGTTTTTGTGCCTTATATACAATTTAGTTTTGTGCAAGTAGGGAAGAGTTAACGACTCACAGCCCCCGCTACTGTTAGCTTGCATTCACGAAGTTTAGGCTTTGGAAGGATGCGAGAGACAAGGTAAGTTTGTAAATTTGTAAGTTCAAATTTGTAAGTTTAAAGTTTGCAAGTATTGCAAGTTTGTTTTGTCTGAGTTAGATAATTGTGTTTAACTTCAAAAAGTCAGGATACCTACCTTTGTGCGAAGTTTTTTGGTTTTTTTCTAAGGGACGGTAGAAAAGGCTAAGTTATGTGCTTTGTGTGTTAGTCTTGCGTTTAGGTGTGCGGTATGTATACTTAAGGCTGAGTTAATTAAAAGGCTGATAATTAAAGGGCTGAGTTAAAGGCTGGGCTGGTGCGAAGTGCAAAAAAATTTCCGTCTCCAAATAAAATTTTGGAGGTTTTTTGTTTTATGAGAGTAAACAAAAAAACAAAGGCTTTAAGCCTAAAAAAGTTATTACTAGCACTTTTTGTTGCTAGCGCTGTAGTGTTTACAGCATTTACGCTAACTGGTTGCGCTGAGAATAGGTTTGATGTAGAAGAGACGGGTCAGTTTGCCCAGCTTACCATAAGTTATTACACGACAGACACAAGCGGTGAGTGGGACACTACATACTTTAAGTTTACGCTTCGCGTGAGTGTAGTAGAGGGCGATGTTAGCACTTATTATGTAATTAAGCAAGACAGCCCGTATTATTTGATAGACATTTTAAACTATATTGCATACCAAACCGACTTTACTTTTGAGTATACCGATTATGCGTGGGGCGCATTTATAACAACAATTTATGGGCTGGAAGCAGACAGTAGCAGTTACTTTTGGCAAATATTAGTAAATGGCAGAAGTTCTGTTTGGGGCGCTAGTGCCTTGCAAGTACACTATGGCTCTGTTTACAGAATTCAACTAGCAACTTTTTAAAATTTATGAATTATATAAACAAACGAATTGATACAACACCCCAAGAAGTTTTTGAGGGGGGTGCGGGGGGAGATTTTTTTGAAAAATCGTCCACCCGCAAAAACGACCAAACGTCCACCCGCAAAAATGACCACCCCCGCAAAGCCCGCACTTATGCGCTAGATGTAACTCAGATGGGCGTTATGGCTGCTATTTTGGTTGGGGTTAAGTATGTGCTTCAGGCGCTTCCTAACTTTGAGGTTGTGAGTGGCTTTATAGTTTTGTTTACTTGTGTGTTTGGGTTTAGAAAAACTTTTGTGGCTGTGCTGGTGTTTTGCATTTTAGACAACTTTTTGTATGCGTTTTTTTTGCTTGTAACAATACAATATTTTATACACTTTCCGCTTCTTTGCATTGTAACAAAACTTATTATCAGAAGCAATAAACTTTGTGTGGTGGCGCGCCCAAAACAGTTTTTATTTTACAAGGTTTTGCTTACTATTAATATCGCCGCTTTCGCAGTATTTTTTTGGATTCAGACGCCCATAATTACACACATAGCAGGCTTTACGCCCTTTTTGCCAACGCTTATAGCGGGCATACCTTTTATGTTTCCGATGTTGTTTGCAGGCATAGCGTTTATGATTGTGTTGTTTACCCCGCTGTATAGTGCGCTTAGTAGAGTTGAGAGTTGAGAGTGTAGAGTGGTTAAAAATTACAAATTACATTGACACAAATGCTAAACTCATTAAATGCCAAGCGTTTGAACATTCTGCGGTGAGTGCAGAGTGTAGAGTGTAGAGTGGTGTAGAAAAAACAAGTGGGTAAAATTATTTTAGGTAATTTTTACCCGTTTTTGCTTTTAGCATTATAAGTGTGGTAAAATCTAATTATTAAATTTAACATTTAAAATTTAACCGGGGGCATTATGGATACATTTTTAGGGCAAGAAATTAATGTTGCATTACATTTTTTTATAATTGCACAAGTGATGGGTGTTTTCACCATCTTTTTCGACTTTCTATCTTACCAGTTTAAAGACAGGCGTAAATATTTATTAGTATTTTCTATAGGTTCGACATTTTGGATGTTGATGTTTATATTTTTAGGAAGCGTGACACTTGCTTTGGTTGCGGCGTTTTCTGTACTTAGAAGTATGGTGTGGTGGTGGATATTTGCAAAAGACACACCAGAGCGCCAGCGCGCAGGCAAAATATTTTTGTATGTTGCGCTTTTAATTGGTTTGGGCGGGGCGATTTTCAGCGTTATAAATGCGCCGAGTGAGACAATGTACTTACACATTATAACGCTAGTAACAGCGCTACTGTTTGTTGTGGGGCAGTATTTGCCAAGCAAACACTACGTAAGAGTTTTTGCGATATTCTATGCGCTTGCAGTTTTAGCGCAAACGTGGATAGAAGACAGCAACTTTATGGGCGTTATTATAGAGGCGTCTAAGATTATATCAATAATCGTGTTTTATATATTACTATCACGCAAAGCATACTTCAAGCGCAAGTTAGAACAACTAAAAGCGCTTATAAACTCAGAGTGCGAAAAGTTAGAAAGGTGTAACGAGCAAGGCATACTTGCAGAAGAAGCCGATGGAATATTGTCGCCCGCGCAACTAGAGAAAATGGTAGCGCGTATGATAAGGCTAGAGCTTGCAACAATAGACACAGAAAAACTTACGGGGTTTGAGAGCGCAGAATTAGAAACTAAAGCAGCCCTTGCAAGCATACAGTCTCTCTCAGATGTAAAGCGCATACTAGAGCGCGCGATAGAAATTAAAGATGAGAACCTAAGCAAAATATCGACAGAGAGAAAAAGTTATGCGAGAGCAGGCGAGACAGAAGCAGATTAAAAAGGCTTAGAAAGGCTATTAAAAAGTTTATTGAAAAGCAAGGGCGGTAGAAAAATGAGTATCACAAAACTATTAAAAATTAAACACCCAATATTGCTTGGCGCGATGGCATATATAACAGATGCGCGCCTTGCAAGCGCTGTGTCTAACGCGGGTGGCTTAGGCGTTATAGCGGGTGGCACGGACAAGCCCGCAGATGTGCTAGAGCAAATTAGGCTTGCTAAAAGCCTTACAAAAGATAGTGGGGCGGGCAAAGCGCCTTTTGGGCTTAATATAATGTTGCTCTCAGACAACGCAGACGCACTTGCTAAAATGGCTATAGAAGAGGGCGTAGCGGTTGTAACCACGGGCGCTGGCACTCCAACAAAGTATATGGCTGCGTGGAAAGAAGCGGGCATTATTGTTATGCCGCTTGTAGCAAGCGTGTCGCAAGCAAAGATGATGGAACGCGCGGGCGCAGATGCCGTTATAGCAGAAGGCACGGAAGCGGGCGGGCATATAGGCGCGACAAGCACAATGGCGCTTATTCCGCAAGTTGTAGATGCGGTGAGTGTGCCGGTTGTTGCGGCGGGCGGCATTGCAGATGGGAGAGGTGTTGCGGCGGCGTTTGCGCTTGGGGCAAGTGGCGCTCAGATAGGCACAAGGTTTTTGGTAGCGGCAGAGTGTTTGGCGCACGAGAATTACAAAAAACTTGTGCTTAAAGCAAACGATGTCAGCACAATTATAAACGGCGTCAGACCAGACCTTCACCCAATACGAGCGCTAAAAACTTCGGCAACAAGAGAGTTTAAAACAAAAGAGTTTCAAGCGGGCGTATGCTCGACTAGCCTTAAAACTACGGGTACGGGGCTTTACAAAAAGGCAGTTTTAGAAGGCTGTTTAGACACAGGCTGTTTTTTGTGCGGGCAAATTGCAGGTCTAGTAAAAAAAGAGCAAACCGCAAAAGAGATTATAAACGAGATTATAACAGAAGCAAACGCGATTTTTAAAACACTAGGGAAGCAAACTGTCTAGCGGTTTTTTCTAGTAGTCAGATTACAAAAAAAAGGGGGGGGGGTAAGATATTTATGATAAAATTTAGCAGAAAAGATTTAGAA
>WQRI01000046.1 GCA_009786825.1 Bacillota bacterium | reverse complement strand
GCAAGCAAGCAAGCAAGCAAGCAAGCAAGCAAGCAAGCAAGCAAGCAAGCAAGCAAGCAAGCAAGCAAGCAAGCAAGCAAGCAAGCAAGCAAGCAATATCTATATCGTAGTTGTTGGCTTAGTTTTAAGCGCAACAGTTGTTTTAGTTTTACCACAATTTAATAAACAAAAATTTTAAAGGTACACTTTTTGCGTGTGCCTTTTTTGCAGTTGGCACACTTTAGGAAAAACCAAATGCAAAACAAAACCACATTTAAAACTTACTTAAAACACGCGCCATATTTTTTGTTAATGTTTGTTGTAATATCTGCTTCGCTTTTTTTAGTAGTTAGGTGCGCAACATATAATTCTGCAAACTCTAACCCTACAACCAGTGCGCCCATAACCCCTACAATATGGTTTTTATCAGCTAGTGTAGTAGAAAAAACCATATACCAAGGCGAAGAAGCCGAATTTAGCGTTACAACAGTTGGGCAAGGAGAGTTTAACAGAGGTGTCACAGTTAACACGTCTAACAACAGAGTTGCAAGGGCTATAGTCTCTCACCCAATGCCCCCATTTGGTCCACCGCAAGCAATTATCCACTTAACTACATATTCTTTAGGCACGGCTATAATCACAGTATCTACAGCAACACAACCAATTGCGCGCCAAACAACAGTATTTGTAACTGTTGTGCCAAACCCAGAAAGCGAACCTAGGGTATACGGCATTACCCTATCAACCACAACAATAGAAATAGAAGTTGGGCAAAGGCTAAATTTTACAGCCACGCCAACAGGTGTTGGTAACTTTAACACTACAATTTATGTAGGCATTAACAACCCAACAATAGCAATGGTTTTTTTACCAATACAAAATGTGGGTGAAACATTACCATATTCTGAATTTGGGATTTTAGGGCTAAGACCAGGTTCAACAACAGTAATAGTATCTACAGTAGCCCAACCTATGATAATAACCAGGGGCATAACAATAATAGTGAAAGAGCCAAATTAATAAAAACCGCAAAGATTTACAAAAAAGTGAAATGACAAAGCAAGAGAAATACAAATTGTTTTTTGATGTGTTAGCGCAAGATAAACCCGCGCTTAATTACACACAAGTTAGCAAAAAACATTTTAAAGATAGTATCGCACCAATAAAAATTTTAGACAAATTACACTTGCTTTCAAAAAGCGAAAGACTAAATCTTGTAGATGTTGGCGCGGGCGTAGGTTTTCCAACAATACCCCTAGCAATAGAAAGGCAAAATTTTTATATGACAGCGTGCGATAGTAGCAAAAAAAGTATAGACAATCTAAAAAAAACAGTAGAAATTTTAAATTTACAAAATGTTACACCAATTAATCTCTCAGCGCAAAACTTAGCTAAGCAAATAACCAAAAAATTTGATGCATCACTTTGCCGCGCAGTTGGAGACATAAAAACTGTTTTAAGTTTGCAAGCACCTTTGGTTAGGGAGGGCGGGTTAGTTATCTGCTTTGCTGGCTTAAATTACAAACAAGAGATACGCAACGCTAAGCATACAGCAACCCATCTAGAGTTATCTGTTAAACAAATTTACGAGTACGAGCTAGATATAGAAGAAAATTTAAATAACCCAAATTTTGCAAAAAAGCGGGCAATAATAGTTTACCAAAAACAAACAAAAAACCAAATATAAATTTTATACAGGAGACTTTTTTTATGATGAGAGAAAGCTTTCAAAGAGCAAAGTCAGCCGCCACGCTCGGACAAAGAAGAAGAGCTGCAAGGCGCGATAAAAGGCATGTTTTTGCCAAATTTCGCTACGCAGCATTTCTTACTGCTATGATGGGCGGAGCTTTAGTGAGCAGTGTCTGGCTAACCGCTTGTGGCAGTAATGGTGGTGGTGCGCCCAATTATCCGCCGCAAGACAACAACGGCGGTGGGGTGGTTACGCCTGCTAGTCGGGTGGCAGAACTACTACCACTTGTTAATGTGCAAGTGTCTGCTAGCGGTTTAATCACTTGGGACGCGCCGGTTGGCTACACTACGGGTGCTAGCGTGCAATTTACGTTTGGTGGCGCGCCACTTTCTGCGAACGCAAGTACGCGAGAGTTTCAACTACCCGCAAGCACTTTTAACGGCTTACCAGCAAATGTAGAACAAACGCTAGACATAACCCTAACAAGACAGCAAACCACAATAGCGGGCTACATAGTTACATTTACAAGCAGAACCCAAACAATAACCTTTACAAGAGTGGTAGACACATCACAGCCACAAATATTTACCGAAACCATACGATTGGCAGATTTGACAGTTTCTATGACACCAGAGGGTTTTGTTACATTAGCGAATATTGGTAGAGGGCAAGTTGTAGAAACTGATAATCCAGAGTCACAAGTCGGAAATCAAGTGGTAAACATGCCAGTAAACACAACTTTTGCACTTGAAGTTGGAGGACAAACAGCAATTTTTAGAGTAGATGCAAATGGAGCAATTTTAAATTTGACACCTGCTGTGGGAGTAGGAATGAGTGTGGTATCGTTTGACCGCGTAGCGGGAACAGCAACTTTGCAAGCGACAAACCTTCCATGGGAAACTGTTATTAGGATTGCTAATCTAGCACAATCAGGAAATGCATTTTCAATAGTAGATGGGCGCATAACAATAAACAAGGCACTTCTTGCGTCAGTCCCGGTGTTTGGTGAGGAAATAACAACTCCACCAGCACCAGAATATTACGCTCAACTAAGGCACGCTCACTCTATTACCTACATACTTGGCGGAGCAGGTATAGAGTGGCAAAGAGACCTATTTGGACTAACAGGTTGGCACCTAATGGCAAATCAACTAGCAACATTTACAGTAACTGCAACAACATTTTGGGGTGTGGCGATTGATTCGGCAAACATTATAGTAGAAGGCACAACTGCAAGGTTTACAGAAGAGTTTTTGTGGACTTATGCAGGCACACATATAGAGTGGCAAGTAATTACAAACCCTATGAACCAAGCAATGTTACCATTAGGAAACGCACCTTTTTTTAATCTGTCACCACCTTTGCCCTCAATAGAACTTGGCGTAGCATACATAAGCAATTTAAAAATTGATGGAAATTACGTAACTTTCACATTTGAAGCACAGCACGGCAGAATAGACCACCCAACAGCAACACTAAGGGCAACATTTAACGGTGAAGAGCTGCAACCGGGGAGTTACACAATAAGCGGAAACCAAGTGACAATTCCATTGTCATCGATACCAACATTTGCACCAGGCACAACCGCACTGATTGGCCTAAACGTGAGAGGAAGCTTCGGTAACAGTCAAACAAGTTCACACCCACAAGGTTCTGCAAGTTTGCACAGACCAGCAGGGCAAAGAACACAAAATGTTCAACTGAGCCAGTTGAGTATTGTAATTAACCCAACAACAAGAATAATCACAATAGACAATTTTGGCGATGTAAGCGCAAACGCATACGGAATCGGAAGACAAGCAGACGGCATAACATCAACATTTGACCTTGTAGTGGGCGGACAAAGAGTTCAGTTTACATTTGACGGCAATGGCAACCCAGTTGTTGTTGGCAATGCAAATCATGGCGTAACATTAACTCTTGTCTCAAACGAAAATGGCAGAGTGCAACTTCAGATGAACAACGCACCATTTAGCACAGCAATTATAGTAGAAAACGCCATACAATCAAGAGGACAGATTGTAGACACATCAAACCCAGCCGAAACAGTAACAACAAACTTTGCAAACTCAATACAAGCTTCATCTTCAGAAGTCACAACACCAAACGACCCGAATATCGGCAACTATCCAGACGTGGCAGTAGCAGTTGATGTTGATACGTTTAGAATAGAAAATGGGATAATAAGTTTTGAAGTTCCAGCAAACTTTATTCACAATGAAGGACAAAGAATTGAAATTCTAGCTACACTTGTTCTTGATGATTTTAGTCTTGATCTTGCAAAAAAAATCATTGTTAGCGGGCCAAGTTTAAAAATAATCAATGGAAGAATTTTAATGACTGTAAATGATTTTGAATCACTAGGGCCTAATTTTGTTTTTGTACCTGGCTTAGATAAGCAGTTCAGGTTTAAAGTTTTCGCGAGCGATAGTTCATCAGTCAGTGAATCTGAGATTTTGATTAATATAACTCAAGATCACTTGCCAAACGAAACCTTCAACCCAGATCACTTTAATCTTGTTGCAGGCAACTTTAATAGACAAACAGGTGCGTTCCCTGCAATAATTTTGCCAAGTCAAGTTAACAACTTAGCGTTTAGCATTACAATAAACGGAACAACAACACCTGTAGAAATCTCAGATATCGTAAGCAACGCAGGAAGCACAATAAACATAGGTGGAATGTTCACTGCAACAATAGAAACAGATTCTAGCGGACAAAGAAGCATAGTAATAAATGCATCAGCGAGCACATTCTCAAATGATGCTTACACTGTAGAATTGAGCCCTGCGACCGCAAGCGCTCCAAATTTCAATACATTAACTAACATTAACCTAGGCTCATTCAACGTTTCTGAAGTGACACAGAACCAACCACCAGAATCTGGCTTTACGAACAGAATACCTTGCCCAACAATAGCAGAAGCTATGAGAAATGCTTTTGCCTTGGGACCAGAGTTCGGTAGGGCACAAGACTCACCTGGCGCAAATTTAGGTGGTTGGATGGGTTCAGCAATTCAAGCATTCGAGAATGAAGAAGGTACAAGACCACATGCTTCAGATGTAATGACTGCAATGCTTCAAGGTTCGTTTTCTGCACCTGCTGGCAGGGAATGGATTTCTAACGCGATTACTACATCTTTAGCACTACATGAGGGTGGCATAATTGATGTAGAAATCCAAGTTAGAAAAGAATGCGGAGATTACGCAACTTATACTGTCGGTTTGAGGGCGACTAGGGATATAGAAATAATTACCCGCAGTCTCAATATTCCAGAAGCAACACCACATAGCGCGATAAATAATATTGCGACAAACAACGGTTTTGTCATTGACAGCATCACTCGAAAAAAAACTCACTTTGGTATTTGGGCAAGTGAAAATGAAAGAATATCACACAGAAACGAAAGAGTTATAAATGTTGATTTGATTGAATATAACAAATATGGTATAGGTGGCATTAATCATTTTGTGATTCTTACATATGTTGTCGGATTTAGTGGTAATATTATTAGATATAGATCATATATTGGGGATGAAAATGTACAAATGCTTCCACTACAAAGGGAGGCTTGGAATGGTGGAATAAATAGTATGAATGAGTTTTTAAATTCGACTCCACAGTTCAATAATTTTGGTAAGATATTCAATTTTAATAGTATGAAAGAAATGGTTGTGTTTATGAATAATGCTAAATATGCAGAGGAATTTATTGAACTTCAGTCGATGTTCAGGTTATGGTTTGCACGAGGTCCGCCTGCAACAGCATTGCCTCCAGATATTTTAGGCGATATATCAAACAACCCACAAAGAGGTTTGGCAATGGTTGCTGCGGCTGGTCCACTAAACAATGCAATAAGAGACTACGTAGCAAGATCAAGAGATGCAGCCGCAACAACCTTTAGCAACGTGAACAGACTAAATGCTCACGGGGACGTAGTAAGTGACCACAATGCAACATTTGCAGACCCCACTTGCGACGACGTAGACCTTGTGTTTTTCAACTTTCCAAAAGGTATTCTTCCAAACAGAACCCAATACATATACTGCAAAAAAACTAATACTATAGTTGGTTAAACCTTCCATTCTCAAGATTTAACCATTCAAACACTTTTCGTACTTATTAAAAATAGCGGTTAAGGCAAAAAGCCTAAACCGCTATTTTGCGTTTGTTATGGCTTTTTCTTTTGTGTTGTTTTAAATGCAGTTATTTTGGGTGCGGTTTTTTGTAATTTTGTTTTTGTGAATATTGCTTGCAGTTACGATTAGAATGTGGTATAATAATTGAAGAGTAAAGTGTAATAAATAGCAAGAGATTGCAAGATAGCAAGAGATTAGTAAAGGTTGTATAAAACTGCTTTGGGGGGATTTTGATTTAGAAATGGTGGATATTTTTAAAAAGGTAGATGAATTAAAAAAGGTTATTGATAAGGCGAGGCCGTTTGAGAGTGATATGCTTAAGCAATTAAAGGCGTATTTTCGTATTGGGCTTACGTATTCATCTAATGCGCTTGAGGGCAACACGCTTACTATAAGCGAGACTAAGGTTTTGTTGGAAGAGGGCTTAACAGTAGGTGGTAAGCCGCTTAGTTGTACTTACGAAGCGCTAGGTCACGCTAGTGCGTACGACTTTATGTTTACGCTTGTTAAAGGGCGTATTATAACAGAGTCTGATGTGCTTAAAATGCACAAGTTGTTTTACACGAATATAGACAACAAAAATGCAGGTGTGTATAGAGACAAGGCAGTAGTAATAACGGGTTCTCAGTATCCAGTTACTGAAGTATCTAAAATAAAAGCCGAGATGGCGGGGCTAGTTGAGTGGGCAGAGAGAGAAAGAGATAAGTATCACCCAGTAGAGTTTGCGGCGCTGCTTCACAAAAAATTTGTGTTTATACACCCATTTATAGATGGCAACGGCAGAATCTCTAGGCTTTTAATGAATGCGGCATTAATACAGAGCGGTTATGTAATTGCTATAATACCGCCAATTTTAAGGGCTGAGTATATTGCGCTTTTAGAAAAAGCCAGAACGGACGACAAGCCATTTATACAGTTTATAGCAGACAGAGTTTACGAGTCGCAAAAAGAAGTTATAAGGTTGTTTCATTTAAAATAGTTATAGCAAAAAAATATAAACAGAGTTGTTTAAAAGTTATGCAACAACTAAAATAAGGAGAGAAAAATTATGTTAGACCCACGTGTTAGTAAACTAGCGGATTTGCTGGTTGGTTATTCTTGCTCTGTTAAAAAGGGTGAGAGGGTGCTTATTGAGGCAGTTTTGGTAGACTATCAAATTGTTACAGAGCTTGTAAAGGCTGTTAAAAAGGCAGGGGGGCACCCATATGTAAATATTGTAGACCCAAAGATTACGCGAGAGATTATTAAAAATGGAGACAAAGAGCAGTTTGAGACGCTTGCAGATTTCGAACTTTACAGAATGAAGGGTATGGACGCGTACATAGGTATAAGGGGCGGGACAAACTCTTTTGAGATGTCTGATGTGTGTCCTGAAAAAATTCAACTTTATACGCAGATTATAAAGCCCGTTTTGGACGAGCGCGTTAACAACACTAAGTGGGTTGTTTTAAGGTGGCCTACACCGAGTATGGCACAACTTGCGCATACATCTACAGAAAACTTCACAAATTTTTATTTTGATGTTTGTACTCTAGACTATAAAAAAATGGCAAAGGCTGCTAAAAATTTAGAAAAGGCTATGGACAAAGCAGATAAGGTGCATATAAAGGCGTTTGACCCTTGTGGCACTTTGCATACAGATTTGACTTTTTCTATGAAAGGCATAGGCGTAGAGATTTGTGCGGGCGAGAAAAACATACCAGATGGCGAGGTTTTTTCCGCGCCTGTTTTAGATAGCGTAGAGGGCTTTATAACTTATAACACGCCAAGTTTAAACAACGGCATTTCGTTTGATAGGGTTAGGCTAGAGTTTTTAAAGGGTAAAATTGTTAAGGCAACGGCTAATAATAATCAAGCAGAGTTAGACAAAATATTTGATACGGACGAGGGCGCTAGGTATATTGGCGAGTTTGCAATTGGTATAAACCCATACATAACAAAGCCTATGAATGATATTTTGTTTGATGAAAAAATTACAGGAAGTATTCATTTCACACCGGGCAGTTCTTACGAAGATGCGGGTAATGGGAATAAGTCTGCAATTCATTGGGATTTGGTTCAGATACACACAAAAGAGTATGGCGGTGGTGAGATTTGGTTTGATGGCAAACTTATAAGAAAAGACGGCAGATTTGTAGTAAAAGAGTTAGAGGGGCTAAACCCAGAGAATTTAATGTAGAGTGTAAAGTGTAAAGTGTAAAGTGGCTACAACCGCTAGCGCGGGCAAGATTGTTTTTTTGCAAATAGCGTTAAAAAACAAATTGCAGACTGTTCAAAAGCAAATTATTTAAAGAGTATAAACACTCTACACTTTACATTTTACACTTTACAATCAAAATAGGAGATTTTCTATGTCTAAAAAAATACGCATAGGTATAAATGGTTTTGGTAGAATTGGAAGTTTGGTGGTTAGGGCGGCTTTGATGTCTACCGATTTTGAAGTGCGGGCAATAAATTCTAAAGATTGCAGCCCAGAGTATATAGCCTATAGGCTTGCTCACGATACGGCGCACGGCAGGTTTGATGGGCAAATTAAGGTTCAGGGCGATATGCTTGTTGTTACAAATTTTGTAACAAGCGGCATTAGAACAAGCGTTGGGGCGGCGACTGGGGCGGGCGAGGGCTTGGCTAGTTTGTCGGCTACGGGGCTTATAAAATCTAAGCGCGTTAGCAAAATAAAACTTTACAACCATACAGACCCAGCAGATATCCCGTGGGGCGAGGCTGGTGTTGATATTGTTGCCGAGGCTACGGGCGTATTTTTAGATTTAAAAGGCGCGAGTAAGCACATCGATAGCGGTGTGGTAGTGTGTGAGATAAGCGGGGCTAAGGGGCAAAGCAAGGCGGGCGGCGCTAAAAAAGTTGTTATAACAGCACCGCCAAAAGATGATACGCCTATGTTTGTAATGGGCGCAAACCACAACACTTATAACGGCGAGAGAGTTGTGTCTCACGCAAGTTGTACTACTACGTGCTTGGCGCCGCTTGCTAAAGTTTTAGACGACAACTTCGGTATAGTAGAGGGTCTGTTAACTACTGTTCACGCTGTAACTGCCTCTCAGCCTACTGTAGATGGCACATCTAAAAAAGATTGGCGCGGGGGTCGGGCAGGCTTTAATAATATTATACCATCTAGCACGGGGGCGGCGCGCGCAACAGCAAAGGTGTTGCCGCAACTAGAGGGTAAACTAACGGGCATATCGCTTAGGGTGCCGGTTGTGAATGTCTCGTGTGTAGATTTAACTGTAAGGCTACGCCGAAATACTACGCTAGACAAAATTAATGCGGCATTTAAAAAGGCGGCGGAAGGTAAACTTCAAATAGACAGACTTGCTATGCTTAACAGAAATTTAGCCACGCGCTTTGGCGACTACTCAACTTACAAAGGCATAATAGACTATATAGACACAGACTTAGTAAGTTCAGACTTTAACGGAAGCCCATACTCAGCAATTTACGATGCTAAAGCCAGCATAATGCTAAACCCAAAGTTTTTCAAAATAATAGCGTGGTACGACAACGAGTGGGGCTACTCGTGCCGCGTCCTAGACCTAATCAAACACGTAAGCAAGTAACATACAGCGATGAGCGATGAGCATTCAGCGGTCAGGGATAACATATAGGGGTGAACAACAAGCGTTAAGTGAAAAAGGTTAAGCGTTAAACGAAAAGATACAACAAAAAGTCGCCAAATTATACATTGAAAGTTCGACAATATATGTATTAAAAAGTCGCCAAATTATACACTAATTGGTTGACTTTTTATTTTGTTTAGTATATAATATTTGTTATGAGTAAAAATATATTGATTTGTGATAACAAAAATTACATACCGAGGCTGGTTGAGAGTACAATAACACAGTATTTAAAAAGTAGTGGTTGCGTTGTTATAGAGGGCGCGAAGTGGTGCGGTAAGTCTACTACTGCCGAGAGATTTGCTAAAAAAGTTGTTAAGTTGCAAAAACCAGCAACATTCAGGCAGTATAAGTTGTTAGCAGATGTGGGGGACGCTAATTTACTTTCTGGGGATAGACCAATACTTTTTGACGAGTGGCAAAAGTTGCCAGAACTTTGGGATTATATTCGTGCAGAAATAGATGACACGAGTGAGCGTGGCTCTTTTATTTTAACAGGCTCTGCAAAGCCAATAGAGGACAGAGAGCGCCATAGTGGTATTGGTCGCATAACAAAATTAGTAATGAGAACAATGAGCCTGAGTGAGAGCGGTGAGAGTACGGGCGAAGTTTCTTTGTTTGATTTATTTGCTGGACAAACAAAAATATCGGGCATAAACAAGCACAAATTAAAAGATATTGCCTATTTGCTTTGTCGCGGTGGGTGGCCAGCGGCAGTTATAGAAAAAGATATAGATTTAAGCGTTAACCTTGCTAGAATGTATGTAGAATCTTTAATCACTACGGATGTGACGAATGTAGATGAAATTAAAAGGAACCCAACCAGAGCAAGAGCAATTTTAAAAGCCTACGCGCGCAATACATCAACGACTGCGTCTTTATCGACCATACTAAAAGATGTTGAGAATAATACAATAGCGGATACTCGAACACTAGATTCTTACCTAAATGCTTTTGCAAAATTATTTGTAATAGAAGACACAGAGAGTTGGGCGCCTAGGCTAAGGTCTAAAACCACAATACGCACAACAAGCACCCGCCATTTTTCAGACCCATCAATTGCAGCGGCAGCGTTAAATGCGTCCCCTGACGACTTGATGAACGACTTAAATACTTTTGGCTTGTTGTTTGAAAACCTTTGTTTAAGAGATTTAAAGATTTATATGCAAGGGCTTAACGGGCAGGTTTTTACTTACAAAGATAAAGACGGGTTAGAGGCAGATGCAATACTTCACTTAAACAACGGACAATGGGGCGCAGTTGAAGTAAAGTTAGGTGGTGAGACACTTATAAATGAAGGCGCAAAAAATTTACTGTCGCTTGCTAAAAAAGTAGATTCAGACAAAATGAAAGCGCCATCATTTTTAATGGTGCTAACGGCAGTAGATGAGTTTGCTTATCGTAGACCAGACGGTGTTTTTGTTGTACCTATTGGGTGTTTGAAAAATTAGAACGCAATGCTAATTTGCTTTAGAATATAATAAAGGGCTGTAGTTTTTTTACAGCCCTTTTGTAGTATCAGTTGTTATTCACCGCTTATCCCTTATCCCTTAACGCTTATCGCTCATCGCTCACTCTAACTGCTCATTTGTTCGTGTACGAAGAAGCCTAGGGAAATTAGTAGTCCGCGGTTTACGTGTTCTAGCAAGTCTTTGTCTATCTCGCCGATGCGCTCTTTTAAGCGGCGTTTGTCTATTGTGCGGATTTGTTCTAGCAGTATTACGCTGTCTTTTGGAAGCCCGTATTCTTTGGGAATTTCTATATGGGTTGGCAATTTTGCTTTGTTCATTTGAGAAGTGATAGCCGCTGCAATAATTGTAGGGCTATATTTGTTGCCAATATCATTTTGAACAATAAGTACAGGTCTTACACCGCCTTGCTCGCTTCCTATTACGGGGGATAAGTCGGCATAATAAAGTTCTCCACGTTTAATCATTATAATCTCCTGTCAAGTAACAAATAACAAGTAGCAAGTAACAAGTACAAAGAACAAGCAACAAAATAACAAGTGTTGTTTGGCTTAGCACTTGTTAGATGTTACTTGTTGTTTGAAAATTAGCCTTCACTATCATAATATGTGATTTATGGAATTATTGACAAAGCGAATTGTTTTAAAACCTATATTGCTGTTAAATTAACAGATATTTAATATTGTGGCAAGTTGTCTTAAATACTTGACTTTTTTTGGAAAATTTGCTAACATAAAGGAGATACTAAATAGGGTTGTAACAACTCTAGTTAAAATACTTGGGGCATTAAGTAACAGTCTCTTGTATTTTTTTTGTCCATTTTTTAGTATACAGTAAAAATCAGATGTTCAAATGTTAGGTGCGAAGGGTTATCCATTTAACATTTAACATTTACAATTTAACATTTATTATGGTTGCTTTTACAATAGCGGGAATAGAGATTTACTGGTATGCAATACTAGCGGTTACGGGCTTTGGTATATGCACTATTTTTGCGTGGCTTTTACTTAAAGAAAAAAAGCAACTTACAGAAATGCCATTTGATATGATTTTAATAGCGCTTCCGGCTGCTATAATTGGCGCTAGGGTTTGGTATATGATTTTTAACCCGGGTATGACTAGCGGTTTTTTAGATATAAGGGGTGGCGGGCTTGCGTGGCACGGCGGGCTGTTTGCCGTTATACTAAGTTTTTGGGGATACGCGCTTTATAAAAAAATTCACCCATTTAAAGTTTTTGATGTTGGGGCTGCGGTTGTTCCTTTCGGACACGCGATGGGGCGCGTTGGCAACATACTAAACGTAGAAATTTACGGCAGAGAGACAAACAATTTACAAGCAAGTATACTAACGCAAGAGATAGATGGCGTGCATTTTCACAACATAGCGTTTTACGAACTTATTCTAAACCTTGGGCTTTTTGCAGGACTTGTGTTTTGGTATAGAAAAAACAATAAGGTTGGGCTGGTTGGTCCGCTTTACTTAATTGGGTACGGCATTGTAAGGCTTGTGCTAGAGCCTTTAAGGCATACTAGGTATATTATGACAATTGGCGGCGCGCCCATATCTGTTATAACAAGTGTGTTAATGATTATAGCGGGGGCGGCTATGCTTGGCTGGTTTATCTACCTTTATTACTTTAAAAAGGTTGGGCTGTTTAGTTGGAATACTTACAATATTTTTGATGAAAAAACCGAGAGGCGTTTAAACAGCGCTAAAGCGCTTAGCGGTGGCGACAAGAGCGAGAGTGGGGTGGCGAATACAAGTAACAACGATAGCGACAATGATAACAACAACGAGAGCAACAACGAGAGTGATAACGATAGCGATGCAGGTGAGATTGTAGACATATTTAATAAAGAAAGCACAGATACTACTAAAGACGAGGATAGCAAATGATTAACAACAACAATATGTTGATAGACTTTTATCAACTAACTATGGCGCAGGCTTTTTTTAAAAGCGGAAAGCACAAGCAACTAGCAGTTTTTGATATGTTTTTTAGAACGACAAGTTATAGAACATATGCAATTTTTGCGGGGCTTGAGCAACTTTGCGACTATATTAAAAACCTAAGTTTTTCTAAAACAGACATAGAGTTTTTAAAAAGCCAAAAAATAAAAGGTAAGCAAATATTTAGTGACGACTTTTTAGACTATTTAAAAAAGTTTAAGTTTAGGGGCGATATTGTAAGCGTAGAAGAGGGCGAAGTGGTTTTTGCGAATACTCCGCTTATAACTGTTAAGGCTAGTATTATAGAGGCGCAAATAATTGAGACAATGCTTTTAAACATTGTTAATTTTCAGACCCTTATTGCTACAAAAACGGCGCGCATAAAAGATGTTTGCGGGGAAAGTTTGCTGTTAGAGTTTGGGCTAAGGCGCGCTCAGGGGGCTACTGCGGGGCTTTACGGCTCGCGCGCAAGCGTTATAGGCGGGGCAGACTTCACATCTAATATGCTTTGCGGTCAGATTTATGGCGTGCAGGTTACGGGTACGCATTCGCACTCTTTCGTTAAAAGTTTTGACAGCGAGCTAGAAGCTTTTCGGGTGTATGCAGATATCTACCCCGACAACTGCGTGCTACTTATAGATACTTACGACACGCTTAAAGCGGGGCTTCCAAACGCCATAACTGTGTTTAAAGAACTTAAAAGCAAAGGGCATACGCCTATCGGCGTTAGGATAGATAGCGGTGACTTAGCATATTTGTCTAAAGAAGCGCGTCGTATATTAGACGGCGAAGGGTTTAGTGATACTAAAATTATTGTAAGTGGCGACTTGGACGAGAACTTGATATTGTCGCTTAAGCACCAAGGTGCAAAAATAGATGGCTTTGGGGTTGGCACAAAACTTATAACGAGTTTGCCCAACGCAAGTCTTGGTGGTGTGTATAAACTATCGGCTTTGGGCTTATCAGATTTAGGCGAGTTAGAGCCAAAAATAAAGTTGTCTAACAGTTTTGAAAAAACTACACTTGCGGGCGAGAAAGAAGTTGTTAGGATAATAGAAAAGCAAACAAACAAGGCAATTGCAGATTTAATTATGCTAAGTGGCGAGACACTAGATGAGAGCGTGCCGCTTACGCTTACAAACCCGCTAGAGTTGTGGCAACAAATTACAATCTCAGACTTTTACGTAAAGCAGATTAGAAAGCAAATTTTTAAGGGCGGTAAACTTGTTTATAAAAGCCCGCCACTAAAAGAGATTGCCAAAAAAACAAAAGCAAACTTAG
>WQRI01000045.1 GCA_009786825.1 Bacillota bacterium | reverse complement strand
CTGATGAGCGCCGTATTGTAATACCATATGACGCTGTGGATATGCCGTTTGTAGACTTGCGTGCAATAATTGAAGGGCATAATATTGCTAGCCAGTTGGTTACGTGGACATCTAGTTGCGGGGCAAGCGTTGGTGTGCCTAGCCAGTTTTTAAGTTTGTCACTTACGGCAGATGGTGTGAGGGTTACGGGGCTTTTGCAGGGTGGTGTGTTTATTATAACGGCTACGCCGGTTGGTGCGGTTGGCGCTGTGGGTAATTTCAGAATTTTTGTAGATAGGGCGGTTGCGCCAAGCGTAACTAACATAAGCGTTAGCGTGCCGACTGTTAGCACACTTGTTATACCTATGCAGCGCCCGATTTTGCTGTCTGCTTTGCCTAGCACTCAGTTAACGGCTACGACTATTGGTGGTGTTGGCGGTGGTACGGGAAGCGCGGTAGTGTGGACTTCTAGTTGCGGTGCGCGCGCTGGGCTTGGGGTAGAGAGCGTTGCTGGCGAGTTTGTAGAGTTTATTGTGAGCCACTTAGACCCAAATGTTGTTAGCGTGCGTGCGGTAGACAGAGGGCTTGTGGGCTTTAGCCAAGCGGTTACAATTACGGCAACATCAAGCCTTACGCCTAGCCAATTTGCAAGCCGTGTGATAAGCGTAGAACAACCAGTTATCACAAGCATAAGCATCGCTAAAGTTATGGAAAGCCACCCGGGTACGCTTATAATTCCGTACGGCAACACGGACCCAGCGAGCCGCGCGGGGCTAGATTTGCGCGCTTTTGTTGGCGCAACAAACGCTAGCGTTTTGGATAGTATCACGTGGGTTTCTTACCCGGCGGGCGCGATTTTCTTTGATAACGTGCGCTTAGAAAGGCAGAACGTGCTTGTTACGGCGCGTCCGGGCTTTGCAGGGGTTGTAAGCATTAGGGCGAAGGGCGCGTATTGCGGAACGACGTCTAACGAGATTGTTGTTGAGATAACACAGGAAAGCGTGACATCTGTACGCATTTTAGGACCAACGCAGAATATGTTCGAGCATAGAGTTAGCATAGCAATGCCGCGTCCGGACACGCTTCAGTTGCCGGTAATTCAACTTGGCGCGAGCGTTGGCGGGTCTTTCGCGGCGGCTAGTAACTTGGTGTGGACAAGTAATTGTGGCGGTGAGATAGTAGAGTTTTTGGGTGATGCGATAGGTGGCTGGGTTATGCTAAGGGCGCTTGATGCGGGGCTTGTGCTTATCACGGCAACGCATAGCGCAAGCGGCTTTTACGGCACGTTCACAATAATTGTAGAGCAGTCGGCGCTTTACAGCGTAGAGATTTTGGCAGATGGTGTTGTACGCGAGCAGACCGCTATGCTTATACCGCTGGTGTATGCAGATGGGGTTTACGCGCTATCAGACCTAACAAATAGACAATCTCTAGAACTTAGCGTAACTCTGCAAACACAAGGTAGCGTAATAACAGATTTTGTATGGACTTCTAGCAACGAGAGCGTTGTTAGAATAAGCGGGACGTCGTATAACAGCATAAGTATTGATAGTGGTAGTTTTGTAACTGTTTTACCATACGGCGTTGGCACAGCAACAATACGCGCAGTATCTGTTCTAGACCCTAGTATTTATGCAACTTTCACAATTTTCGTTACGCGCGGAACAGCATCTTGTAACATACAAGACGGCATACTAGACTTACCGACTATCGCAGAGGGCGACGTCAGAGTTATACTTGTGTGCGAGCATTATTTTGGTGCGGCACGTATGAGCCACATAGATATGAGCCTAGAGTATGCGCAAAACTTCGCGCTTGAGAGCCTACAAATAAACATTAGCGGTGCGCAATTTTTGGGTTGGGGTTTGTCGCGTGGGGGCGAGCCTTTTGAGATGTGCGAGAGTGCTACAACAAGGCTACCGACTCATTTGTTAGACCTAGAAGCAGGCATAGACACGATATTACTTTTTGCAGTATGGTACATACCTTACGTGGCAAACGAGAGTGGTAGCAACCTAGTACGTAACTTAATTATAGGTAGTTTGTGTGTAGCGGGCGCGGGTGCTGCTGGCACGGCGGGCTACATAGCACAAAGCAGAATAAGGGCGCGTAGAAGTAGCAGTATGAGCGAGTGGGGGATATAGTTAATTGAACATTGAATACTGAACATTGAACAATGGCTTCACCCAACTAACGTAATTTAAAGCCGTAGAGTTTTAAATAAACTTTACGGCTTTATGAATTTATGTTGGTTTAAAGTTGCAATTAGATTTTTTTTGTGGTATAATTAGTTTTACATAAACTAAGATAACATTAAAATACAAAAAGAACAAAAAAGAAAATCGTAAAATAAACTACATCAATAAGGATAATTATGGAAAAGGTAGATAAAAGAGTTTTAACAGAAACTGTTGCGCATACTGTGCAAGGTGTTGAAGGGGTTGCATCTTTGGTTAGAATATTTGGCTCTAACGTTAAGCGCTTGTTTTGCAAGAAGTATAAAGACGGCATTAAAATAGAAAACGTAGATGGCAAATCTAACATAGATGTATATATTAGTGTTAAATATGGTTATAATGTTACTGAGGTATCTGCTAACATTCAATATGCCATTAAGCAAAATCTAGAGCCACTTAAAAGTTTTAAACTTGGCAAAATAAACGTAAATGTTTTAGATGTTGTGTTTTAGTTAGCCGTGTGTTACAAAATTTTTTGCGCGAAGTTTTTGCCAGATTAATTTTGTAGCCGGTGTGCCTCAATATAAATTTAGCGAGGTAACCTTTATGAGAGCATTTATACACAAGTATTTGAACATAGCGTTTTTGTTAATCTCTATAGTTTTGGCGACTATATTATTAACATCGTTATTTGGCTTTTTTGAAGAATTTATTACTATAGCCTTAGTTGGCGGAAAGGTGATGGGGCTTGGGTTTGCTTTAGGTTTATACATTTTATTAGCGATGTATATTTTGGCAGTAAAGTTTCCGCACTCTCCGCAAAAGCAAGTTATACTAATGCACTCTGATACAAGCGCTAGGTTTAACTTATCGCAAAATGCGCTTAACAGAATTATACGCGATATATCAAGGCGCATACGGGGCGTTAAAATTAATAAGGTTGTGGCAATGCCGGCAGAGAGCGGAATTTTAATAGATGTGACCCTTAGTTTAAAAAATGTAGAAGTTAAAGACACCATTAATCGTGTTAGTGAGAGCATAAAACAAAACATAGAAAAAATTGCAGGTTTTAGCGTTCACTCGGTTAATGTTAACATAAGGAACATAGACTATAAAAAAATAAAAATATCTAAGCCCTCTAAGGCAAATAAGAGTGAACCCTTATCTGATGTGGCAGATAAGTCTTTAATACCGCAACAATATTCGTTCGATTTAAGTTGCAATTTAGAAAATACAAAATTAAACTGTAGCGCAGAAAAAGGTAGCGCAGAAAAAGAAAAATGTCAAGAACAAAATCAAGAGAAATTACTTTTCAGTTAATATACGAGTTTTTAGTAACTGAGCAAGTAAACGAACATTCTGTAATAGAATTAACGCGAGAAGTTTCCGATAGTAAGGAACTTCTTTACATAAATACATTGTATGAGAGTGTGGCTAGAGGTTTAGACAATTTTTTGCAAACAATTAAAGGTGCAGAAAAAGACTTTGTTATAGAGCGGTTTTACAAAATAGATTTGGCACTTGTGCTTTTGGCGCTTGCAGAAAACACAAGTTTTGTAAAAGATGTAAGTTTGGGTGAGAGTGGCGCAGAAGTGCGGGCTGAGTCTATTACTGATACAATTAAGCCCATACCAAAAAATGTTACCATTAACGAAGTAATCGATTTATCTAAAAAATATTCTACAGAAAAAAGTAGCCAGTTTATAAATGGCGTGTTGGGCAAGATTTTAGTGTGATGAGCAGACACTTTTTAGAAGCGCTTTTGTCCGATTTAGCCGACCTATTAGTTTAGCCGACTTTAGTTTACACAAAAAAATATTATATAAGGAGTTTTATTTTTTATGAGTGAAAAGCAAACTTTCGGAAACATCTTAGATGGTAAGGCAGAGAGTGCCAAAATTAAGGCAGAGATTAAAGCAGAAGTTGCCCAGTTAAAAAGCAAGGGCAAGCAAGTGACGCTTGCGGTTGTGCTAGTGGGCGACGACCCAGCAAGTGAGATTTACGTAAACAGCAAAATAAAAACGTGCGCTGAGATTGGCATAAACTCTGTACATATAAAACTGCCCGCAGATATAACGGGGGAAAAACTGATTGCACAGATAAAAAAGTTGAATAAAGACAAAAAGGTTAACGGCATTTTGGTTCAGTTGCCGCTTCCAAAAGGGCTTGATGAGAGTGCTGTTATAAATGCGCTAGACCCGCTTAAAGATGTTGATGGGCTTACAACCATAAACGCGGGTACTTTGTTTACGGGCGGGCAGGCGCTGTCTCCTTGCACACCGCTTGGCTGTATGCACCTTATAAAGTCTACGGGCGTGTGCTTAGAGGGCAAAAATGCGGTTGTTATAGGTAGGTCTAACCTTTGTGGTAAGCCTGTTGCTATTATGCTTTTAGAGGCGAACTGCACAGTTACAATAGCGCACTCTAGAACAAAAAATTTAGCAGATGTGGCAAAGACTGCGGACATACTAGTTGTGGCAGTAGGCAGACCGCAAATGGTTACGGCTGAATTTGTAAAGCAAGGCGCAATAGTTATAGATGTTGGTATCAACAGAGTGCAGGGTAGCGAACAGCGAACAGCGGACAGCGGACAGGGTGCGCTAGGTAGCACTAGTGGAGCGAGTGTAACTTTGGGTCAGTCAACACGTCCCCGTGACCCAAAGAGTAAAATTGTGGGAGATGTAGACTTTGATAGTGTTAAGGACAAGGCAAGTTATATTACAAAAGTTCCGGGCGGGGTAGGACCTATGACAATTGCTATGCTAATGCAAAATACGCTAAAGGCTTATAAATTGCAAAACCCCAAATAACAAGGCTTGATTTCTGCCTAGCGGTTGTTATGTGCTAGCGTACGGTAATATTGTAGCAAATTTGAAAGTAGAGTGTAAAGCATTCGTTTACGTACGTAAAAAAAATTTACGTACGTAAAATACGTAAAAAAACAAAATATGGTTTTAACAGTAACAGCAATTTCTAACTACATAAAAGGCTTGATAGAAACAGAGCCAATGCTTCAAACCCTGTCTGTAGAGGGTGAGGTTTTTGATTATTCTACACACGGGCAAAGCGCATACTTTACGCTTAAAGATGCGGATAGCTCTTTACGTTGTGTTTGTTTTGGTTACGCTCAAAAGCGTGTAGATATTAAAGAGGGCGATAATGTAATACTTACGGGCGCGCTTAACTACTACGCGAAGGGTGGTAATGTTTCACTTTTGGTTACAAGCGCAAAACAAAACTCTAAAGAGGGCGAGCTTTTGTTGGCGTATAAAAGGCTTAAAGAAAAACTAGATAGAGAGGGTTACTTTAAGTTGGCGCACAAAAAGCCGCTTCCTAAATATCCGCAAAACATAGGGGTTGTAACAAGCAAGGCGGGCGCTGTAATATGCGACATTCTAAATGTTGTGGGGGCTAGAAACCGCGCGACAAATGTTGTGCTGTATAACGTAAAGGTTCAAGGGGTTGGCGCAGACTTAGAAATAGCAGAGGGCATAAGGGTTTTGGATAAAGGGGCGCTAGATGTTATTATTGTTGGGCGCGGTGGCGGAAGCGCAGAAGACTTGTCCGCATTTAACTCAGAGCATATTGTAAGGGTTGTTTATAACGCTAAAACGCCGATAATATCGGCTGTTGGTCACGAAGCGGACACTTCGCTTACTTGCTATGCGGCAGATGTTTGCGCGGCGACACCTTCCGTTGCGGCAAGCCTAGCAACCTTTTCTCTGGCAGATAAGCGGGGGCAAATTGTAAATACCGCTAAGCAACTTAAAAAGAATTTAAACTTGCTAGAGCAAAAAAAATCTAGCAGACTACAACGTAGCATAAGCGGTTGTATTTACAAACTGCAAAATATTCAGCAGCGCCACAAAAACAAAATTGTAAACCTAACAAGCCGACTTACTACAAAAATGCAATTTTTGCAAACTGTAAAAAAACACAGACTAGAGAAGTTAATATCAAATTTAGACGCGGCAAGCCCTATAAAAATTTTGCAAAAGGGCTATGCAAAAGTATATAAAAAGCAAAAAGTTTCTGTAGCTTCTATTACAAGTATTAGCAAAGGGGATAACTTAGAAGTTATGTTTGCAGACGGAAAAATTAAAGCGGAGGTTTTAGATGTTAAAAAATACAACAAATAATACAGCAAGTAGCCCAGCGAATAAAGCGGGTGGTACTAAAAATAATTCTGAGATGCAAAGCCTAGAGACTTTAACATCAGAGTTAGAGCAAATTGTTGCTAAACTGTCTAACGAAAATATTGCTTTAGATGAGGGCATAAAGTTGTTTGAGCAAGGCATAAAAATATCAGAGCAGTCTTTAAAATTGTTATCTAGCAAGCAAGGCAAAATAACAGAGTTGACCAAACAGTTAGAAAAACTTACGGAAGTCCCACTAGTTTTAGAAGACTAGTTCTCGTTCGATGTGTAAAATTTTTCTCGGTTGTTTGCTTTGCAAACAAAGGTTCAAAATTTTAACATCTCACTAAAGTGTGGGCTACATATTGCTATGCAACAAATACTCGAAAAACTCGAAAAAATATGAGTGAAAAATATCAACAAAAAACAACTGCAAACTTAAAAAAAATTCGGCGGGCATCTATAAATGTTTTGTTTTTTAATTTGCTTTTGGCGGGCTTAAAGTTAACTGTGGGCTTTATATTTATGAACGTGGTTGTTATATCTGATGGAATACATAGCCTTACAGATTTAGGCTCTACTTTTTTGGTTGTGTTAGCAACGATAATATCAAAGCCAAAGGGTGATAAAGACCACAACTACGGACACGAAAAAATAGAGAGTTTGCTAGTTTTGTTTTTTGGTATGTTTTTGGTTGCTTTGGCGGTCTGGTTTATTTGGCAAGGTATAAACGGCATATTACAGCCACTAAGCGTAGATTACTTAAACAAGTGGCTTATTGGCGTTACGGCTTTTTCTATTGTGGTTAAAGAGTTACTGTACCACTACACTATGAGAATAAGCAAAAAAACAAACTCTAACGCGCTTAAAGCAGACGCGTGGCACCAAAGAATAGATGCTATGTCTAGTATTGCCGTTTTAATTGGCTTGGCTTTGGCTGCCTTTATTGGCTCTAATATGGCAGAGAGCATAGCGATAATTGTTGTTGCGTTGTTTATTTTGAAGGCTGCGTGGGGCGTTATAAAGCCGAGTTTAGACCAACTGATAGACAAAGCAGCAGACAACGAAAGTGTAGCAATTATAAGAAAAGAGACGCTAGAAGTTAAGGGCGTGATTAGAATTGATGAGCTTAAAACAAGGTTGTTTGGCGGTAGCGCTATATATGTAGATATAGAAATAGGTGTAGATGCGGGGCTGTCACTAGAGGCTGCCCACCAAATAGCAGAGGAAGTTCACTTAAAACTAGAAGCGCTAGACAACCCAACAATAAAGCATTGTAATGTACACGTAAATCCAGTTTAGTAAATTTAAAATTGTAAATGTTGAATGTTTAATGGTTGAATTCATTAGGTGCAATTACTTTTAAACAGTCGCAATTATGTTTTTTCTAGCACCTGAAAAAAAACTTATCCGCGTTAGCGGTGAAATAATTTAACATTTAAAATTTAACATTAAACATTATAAAAGGAGTTTTTTGATGAGTAAAAAAACAACTGTAACAAAAGCAAAAGTACAACCACTAACAAAAGTGCCGTCCGATATTGAGATTGCACAAAAAACAAAAATGGACGACATCGAAAAAATTGCCGCAAAGGCGGGTATCCCGCTTAAACATCTAGAGCGTTACGGAAACCACAAAGCAAAGGTTTCGCTAGAAATTTTTAACGACTTACAAAAAAACGAAAAAGGCGCTATTAAGGGCGCTAGTGGCGCTAAGGCTAGTAAAGCACAAAATGCAACTTCTAAAAATGGCAAACTTATTATGGTTACTGCAATAAACCCAACGCCAGCGGGCGAGGGGAAGTCTACTACTACAATTGGTTTGGCAGACGCGCTTACGCTTTTGGGCAAAAATTGTGTAGTTGCGCTTAGAGAGCCAAGCCTTGGTCCTGTTTTTGGCGTTAAGGGTGGGGCGACCGGTGGTGGTTATGCGCAGGTTGTACCTATGGAGGACATAAACCTGCATTTTACGGGCGATTTTCACGCTATCGGGGCTGCGAACAACTTACTGGCAGCACTTATAGACAACCACATTCAGCAAGGTAACGAGTTGGGGTTTGATATAACGCGCATTACGTGGCGCCGTGCAGTAGATATGAACGACAGACAACTGCGTAATATTATATGCGGGCTTGGTGGTAAATCTAATGGCGTTCCGCGCGAAGATGGCTTTGATATTACGGTTGCTAGTGAGATTATGGCAGTGCTGTGTTTGGCAGAAAACATCACAGACTTAAAGGCTAGGCTAGGCAAAATGATTGTTGGCTATACGGGCGCTAACAAACCTATATTTACGGCAGACTTAAAGGCGGTTGGCGCTATGGCGGTTTTGCTGAAAGACGCTATAAAGCCTAACCTTGTTCAGACCCTTGAAAAAACGCCGGTGCTGATACACGGCGGTCCGTTTGCTAACATAGCGCACGGCTGTAACAGCGTTATAGCAACAAAAATGGCACTAAGTTTAGGGGACTATGTTGTGACAGAGAGTGGCTTTGGCGCAGATTTGGGTGCTGAGAAGTTTTTAAATATTAAGTGCAGACAAGCGGGGCTTGTGCCGGACGCTGTTGTTATTGTAGCAACTGTAAGGGCTTTAAAAATGCACGGCGGTGTGGCAAAAGACCAACTTGCAGGCGAGAATTTAGAGGCGCTTAAAGCGGGGCTTCCAAACTTGCTTCGCCACATAGAAAACATAAATAAAAACTTTGCTCTGCCGTGTGTAGTTGCTATAAATAAAAGAACGGAAGATACTGACGCCGAGATTAACCTTATAAAAGACGAGTGCAAAAAGTATGGCGCGCAGGTTGCGCTATCTGAAGTTTGGGCTAAAGGCGGCGCGGGTGGCACAGAACTTGCAAAAATCGTGATAGATATAGCAAACCAAAAAAATAACTTCACCCTTACATACGAAAATTCTGCTTGCCCGATGGACAAAATAAAAAGCATAGCAACAAAAATTTATAGGGCGGACAGCGTAAACTTCAGCCCAAAAGCAGTTACGCAAATTAAAAAAATAAAGCGTATGGGGCTGGGCGAATTGCCAATTTGTATGGCAAAAACTCAGTATAGTTTCTCAGACGACCAAACTAAACTAGGCGCGCCAGAGGGCTTTAGTGTTTCTGTAAAAGAAGTTAGGGTAAGCGCGGGGGCTGGTTTTATAGTTGCGCTTACGGGCGATATTATGACAATGCCGGGGCTTCCAAAAATTCCGTCCGCAAACTTTATAGATATAGATGAGAGCGGCAAAATTGTTGGCTTATTTTAATAGCACGTTAGGTTATAAAATTTTTCGCGGTTGTTTTGCCAGACGGCAAAGCCAAAGGCTCAAAATTTTAATATCTGCGCGCTACGGCTAAAACAATCCGACCGCCTTTGGCGGTGTAGCGCTTGCTTGCGCAATCTAGATTATTTGGGCGCTTGATATCTAAAAAACATTATGATTGAGTTACAAGAGTTTGAAAAGCATTTACAAATTGCTTACAAAAAGGGCAAAAAGGTTAAGCCTAGTATTGCGCCAAAATCAGAGCGCGACATTATATATTACAAGGGCAAGTACAGAAATCATATACTCGCGACTTTGAAGTCTGGCGCTTGTATATCTTTAAGTTATGGCAAAACCGAGTGGGAAAAGTCGGGCAATATGGTGGCTGAGAGTCTGTACACAAAAAGTATTACAGCAGGGGAGGCTTCAGACTTTTATAAAGACAACCCGCCGAATATGGCGCTTTTAGATGAACTAGACAAGCAAATTGCTAGGGTTAATGCCTATCAAGATTTACGCGCCGAGTATTTAAAAGAAAGCGGGTACGAAGAAAATTTGCTAGATAACGGCAACCGCTGGTATGGCGGCAAGGTAAGCGCAGATAACCTTATTTTTGGCGCAAGAGAGGCTTACGGCTATGGCGTTATGCTTTACAGCGACGGAAGCGTTTATGTAGGCAACTTGAAAGAGAGTATGCACGAAGCGCCCGGCGTGCTTTATTATCCAAACGGGCAAAGACACTTCGAGTACGAGCAAACTTATGGCGATACTGCGCGCGGTGTAAAGTATTTGCAAGAAAATGCAAAAGACAGCGTAAGTGATAGAGTAAAGAACGGCACAAGTGGTAGCGCAAAAGGTGAAGCAAAAGACAAGACAAAAGGCGGTAAGAAAGGTAGCCAGCGCATCACAAAATATAAAGGCAGTTTTCATAAAATAGGCAACAAGCACCACACACCGCACGGAAGCGCCATTTACGAATATGCGCTTGATAAGAGCGGCAATGAGATAGTCGTTTACTTTGGCAGTTTCGAAAAAGGCTTAAGGCAAGGGCAAGGCATAGAGCATATGGCTGATGGTAGTGATTACAAGGGTAGTTTTCATATGGGCAGGCGGCACGGAAGCGGTAAAATACATTTTGCAAATGGTGAAATTGAGAGCGTTAGATACATAATGGGCACGCTAGAGAGCGAGCAAAATCTGGTGCAAGACGGCACAACCACACTTTATTTTGCAGACGGCTCTAAATACGAGGGCGAAGTTAAGGGTGGCAAAAGAAGTGGCGTTGGCGTGCTGTTTTCTAAATATGGCGTTAAGGTTTATGAGGGCGAGTGGCTAGATGATAAATCTCACGGGCAAGGCAAAGCCTACTTCGATAAAGACCCAGATGATAAGGATAGGTCTTACCGCAATCAAACTATTGTTGGCGGGCTTGCATATGACGGGCAGTTTAAAAATGGCAAAAGAGACGGAAAAGGCAAATTATATTTTTCTAACTCGGGACAACTCTACTACTACGGCGAGTTTAAAAATGGTCACAGGCACGGCAAAGGCACAACATATTCGTATATGGGGCGGGGCTATAACTGCGAAACGGTAGGTAACTGGGTAAAGGGCAGAATGCACGGCGAGTTTATTCAAACGCAAGAGCGCGGCAAAAAAGATATTTTGGTTTACGATGATGGCACATATATAAGCCGCCGCGAACACCCAGACTCTAAAATAGACTATTCGCAAATCATAATAGACCTAACAAAAAGAGCCGACTCGGGCGATATAGAAGCAATGAAAGAGTTAGGCAGTTTGTACGGCGGTGGCTTTTTGGGCAAAAAAGATTATGCAAAATATATAGCCTTTTATAGCAGGGCGGCAGACCTAGGTAGCCACAGCGCAGAGCGCGCTATTACAAATTTAGCCCTCTCAAGAAAAAGCGAAGAAGACATAGCAGAGTATTTAACCAACGCATACCCCTACATTAAAACTAAGGCGGAAGAGGGTCATACCCGCAGTATATTCAGACTAGCCATTTGTTACGAAAATGGTTTTGGCACAAAGCCTAACTACAAAAAGGCAATAGAGTTATACGAAAAGGCGGCGTTAGACAGAGGGCAAAAAGCAAGTGCCGAGTATCTACTTGCTAGAATGTATAAAGATGGCAAGTTTGGCGAGAGTGGTAAAGTAGATAAGTGGGACGAGTGGTGGGAAGCAGCAGAATCAGACTTTAAGGTGGCAGAGTCTGCTATAAAGGCAAGCAAAACGAAGGGCATAAGTGAACAAGACAAACAAATGCACATTACTGCCGCAAAAACATACTACAAAAAAGCAGTAAACAAAGGCTTAGAAAAAGCGCTTAAGCCACTACTAGAACTAGGGGAAGAGTACCAGCTATATACTTTGCCTGTGCTGTGGTGCGCAAGTCGCGTAGCAATTTAAGCGTAGTAAATGCCCTGCAAAAAGCCCTGCAAAAAAAAAGCAGTCAAATGTTAAAAAATATTCAGCAATAAGCGACAGCCTAACAAATAATTATGAAACTTACATATCCAAATTACAACAGCAACATTCTTAACATAGCGGCTACGCTCGCTAGTTTTTTGGGTTGCAAAAATAACCACCCTAAACTAGATGCGATAAAGCGCGAGTTAGATAAGGGCTATAAAAATGTGGTTTTTATTTGCTTTGATGGGCTAGGCATACACCAATTAAAAACCCACTTAAAGCGGGACGATTTTTTGCGCAGACACATAGTAAGCGAGATTACAAGCGTATTTCCGTCCACCACAACAAACGCAACATCTACGCTTTATACAGCAACACCGCCAAGCTCGCACGGCTGGTTTGCGTGGAGTTTATATTTCGAATGCAAAGGGCAGGTGATAGAACTTTTTAAAGACAAAGATTTTTTTACAGGGCAAGATATAGATAAAAATTTTCTACCAACTAGACTGCCCAAAACCCCGTACTACGCAACTAATGAAATTAAAAACAACAATTATATCTCGCCAAACGGCTATCAGGTTAATGAAATTCAACCGCCGTTTTGTAGCCATAATTTGCCACTAGAAAATTCTTACCACTTTAAAAATTTGGCAGAGCATTTTAAATATCTCTCTTACATATGCAACAAAAAGGGCAAGCAATTTGTTTTTTGTTACAACCCAAAGCCCGACAACCATATGCATATTTACGGCGTAAAAAATCAGTCTACCAAAAATTTAATAGCCACAATAAACAGTACAGTAGAAAATTTTATAAAAACGCATAGTGATACGCTGGTTATAATCACGGCAGACCACGGGCAAGCAGATGCAAATGTTTACTTTAACTTACATAAAGACGACGTTTTGAAAAACCTATTAGCAACACCACTTTATGGCGACAAGCGCTCTGTGTTTTTAAAGTTAGACAAAAGTTGTGCCGACACATTTACACAAACTAAAATTAAACTAAAGTGCCATATACAAACTAACTACAAAAACCAAATAGTGCTGTTATGTATTAACTACTTAATAGAAAAGGGCGTTTTTGGGGTTAGTAACTCTGAGCATTTTAATTTGCTAGGCGACTTTGTGCTAGTGCCAGCAAACGATAACGCAGAACTTTTGATAAGTGACGAATGCTCTATGCACAAGGGCGCGCACTCTGGTCTGCACGAAAAAGAAATGCTTGTGCCATTAATTATATTAAGCAATAAAGAATGATACATAACAAAAATTAAAGTATACAAACATAAAAACATTCTCATACTAACTTAAACTAATTGCAAATTGTTCAAATGCAGTAATGTGTTTATTCATTTAACATTTGCTTGGAGATTTTTAGTATGAGAACTTTTTTTAGTAAGTATTGGTCTTACGCGCTGACTGTTGGTGTTTTTGTTATATCGGGGTTTTTGTCGTACGTGGCATACACTTTTATTGTTAGTGGAAGCGCCGAATATGTTTTTGAAGAGGTTAGCACCAACATTGTTGCGTGCATAGAAAAAAACAGCATAGAGTGCGGCGCAGACACAACAGATTATTTTTCTGAGGCAAATAAAAGCACAGCCGACAATATTTTTAAACCGACACAAAAAAAGGACGAGAAATACATCAAGTGGGTAGATTTTAAAATTTCGCTAGAGGCACTAAACCAAGCCTACAACTACGATGTAAAAAGTTGGAGCGCGCACAAAACAGAAAACAAGCCTAAACTTTGTTGGATAGAATTACTTGCATATTCTGCCGCAAAAACAGGCAACAACTTTAGGGGAACAAAGTGTAAGCACATAAGCGCCTTTGCAAAGGCTATAAACGATGGGGTAGTAGGTAGTGCAAAAAGTGAGCAAGGCGGGCAGGGTGAGCAAGTTAAAAAGGGTGAAAACTACCCAAATGAGAATACTGCTTTTCCGCCAACTAAAGAGAGCGTGGTAAAAGAACTTACTAAAGACTTAAAGTTTTATAACTACTATCACAAAGCGTTCAGCGCAGTTTTAGAAAACTTTTTGGGCGAGTATCATTGCGTTAGAGATAATAAAACAGAGTATGGGCTTTTGGTTTATCACCCAATAGCAAAGGGCTATGGCTATAGTAGTGCTAGAGATTTTGGTAACGCAAGGGCGTTTGGCTTCAAGCGCAAGCACTTAGGTAACGACTTTTTTGGCAGGACAGGCACGCCCATAATCGCCGTAGAGGGTGGCACGATACACGAGGCAGGCTGGAACAGATACGGCGGTTGGCGCATAGGTATAT
>WQRI01000044.1 GCA_009786825.1 Bacillota bacterium | reverse complement strand
CACCACCACCGCCACCGCCACCGCCACCACCGCCACCGCCACCGCCACCGCCAACCTACACAATAGATTTAATAGGTATGGGTTTTGCAGTTTTTTCTTCTCGAAATTCGGCTGATGCACTTAACGCCTCTCTAAGAGATGGAATTTTAGTAAACAATGCGGCTTCAAACTTACACTTTTTCTACACAACAAACCGCAATACAACAACGTTTAACAACAACAATATCAGAGTACGTAGTGTTGGCAATAGGCTTGCATTTCCTGTGTTTAATGCGCCACAAGCGCACGTAGAGTTTTTTATAAATTACCCGCTAACACCGCAAACAACCTATCTTGTTACGTTTGGCGTATTTTGGCTACCAGAAACTAACGAAACAAAATTAATAGGCGGAGTTATTGTTACCATACGCGCCCCATTTGGTATAGTGCATATGACACAAACAAATACGCGCACAGGTGTTACATTTGCACTAGCAGACTCTCAAAGCATTCCGAGATAGGTTAACGAATGCCACGCGCGCTTCCACGATAATTTTTGTAATAAATTAAAATAGGACATAGTAAAAACTACGTCCTATTTTTTGTTTATTTGATTAGTGACCCTCAATGCCAAGTAGATATAAAACGCTTACGTCGAAATACTCTGATAGTTTTATAATGGTGGTTATATCGGGTTCGTTTATACCTTTTTCCCACCTTGATATTGTAGCGCACGAGACATTTAAATCTGCGCCAAGTTTTCTGGTAGTGTATCCTTTTTCTTGTCTTAATTCAACAAGTCTTTCCGCTAATTTATGCATAGCATAATTATAGCAAAAGTGAAAGGTTTAAAAAAGTTGATACGCAAAACGTAACAAACGCTTGACAGATGTTAAACAATATTTTGCATACTGTAAAATTAAAATTGAGTGGGTGGAAGCTTTTTAAAACTACGTGCTGATTTTTAGGAATTCTTCTAGTCCGTTTGCTATTGTTTTGGCTAGTTGTTTTTGGTGGTCTGGGCAGGCTAGTTGTTTTTCGTCTGTTGGGTTAGATAGAAAGCCGCATTCTATAATTATGCTGGGTTTTTTGCTTGCGCGCAGTATAAAGAAGTCGCCCGCTATTGCTTGTGTTTTTTTCTCTTGGTTTTGGTTTAGGGCATTTTGCATATATTTAGCAAGGGTGTTGTCTGAGCCTTTTTGGTAGAATACTTGTGCGCCGCGGCGCTTGCTGTCTGAAAAGCGGTTCATATGAATGCTGATTACAAAGTCGTGAGCGTTGTTTTGTATTGTTGTCTCGCGCGCTTCCATATCTTCTCTTTTAACAAAGCGGTCGGTTTTGGAAAGGTGTCCTTTAGTTTGGCGCGTTAGTACAACTGTATGACCCCTTTGTTTAAGTTCGTCTCTTAGCGCAAAGGTTACTTGCAAGTTTAAGTCAGACTCTGCAACATCTGTAATCTCACCCCTAACGCCCGCGTCGCGCCCGCCGTGTCCTGCATCTATCACTATGGTTTTAAATTGTGGGGTCTCGTTAGCGGTTGAAGCATTTGCTTGTCTGTTTGGTGGGCTACAGTTTATGTTTTGATTTAGCAAATTATGCTCTTGCTTTATCTCTAGCAATTTTTGCTGTAGGTTGTTTTGTTCTAAAAGGTTCTGCTCTTGTATGCTGGCTTCTTGCCCTTTTCTAGAATGCTCTAAAACGTATTGCCCTAATGCCATAAAAACAAAGCCAGATATTATGCTTGCAAGTAAGACAAGCGCGGTTGCTCTGTATAAAAATTTGAATGCCCGTTGTGGATAAGGTGTCGACTTATTCACAATTTCGACATACTTATCCACATTTTTTTCATATTTGTTTGTTTTATTGATTTTGCTGTTTTTCGTACTCATAATAAGCATAGTGTTTGCGTTTTAAACAAATTTATGCTAAAATAGTGGTATGATAGATAACACAAAGCAAAAAGACAATAGTGCTACAGAAGTTAGTCAAACAGATTTGTGTAGTTTGAAACAAAGCACACAAGCCAAAAGCCTTAGCATAGTTAACAGCGCGCCGCTTAACGAGCGTGATGTTTATCAATTGGGCGGGCAGGTGTTGGCGTTTATTGGGGATAGCGTGCAGTCGCTTTTTGTAAAAACCTACTTTGTAAAGCGACACGATTATAAAACGCACAAGTTGCACATAGAAGTATCTAAGCACATAAGGGCAACGGCGCAAGCAAAGGGTTTAGACGCCATTATAGATAGTTTAAGTGAGAGAGAAAAATCTATATACACGCGCGGTAGAAACGCAAAAATAAACACCGCCTCTAAAAAAGCAGACCTAGCGCAATACAAAAAGTCTACAGGGCTAGAAGCGGTGATAGGCTATTTATATTTGATTGGCGATAATGCTAGGCTTAACGATTTGCTAGAGCAACTGCTTACGTGTTGCTGATTTAGAGTTGAGAGTTGAGAGTTGAGAGTTGAGAGTTGAGAGTAGTTGCAAATTACAAATTACAATGTACAAATTACAAGTGTTAAACTCATTAAATGCCATGTCGCTTGAACAGTCTGGCGGTGAGTTTAAAAGTTGAGAGTGGTTCAAAAAACCCGACTAAAACGGAATTGTATTCCAAATTGGTCGGGTTTTTTGCTAAAAATGGTTGACTTATTTTTGCAGATGTGCTATACTAAATGTACGACCAAAATGGAGTTGCATTCCAAATTGGTCGGGAAAAACTTGAACGCTGAACGCTGAACGCTGAACGCTGAACGCTGAACGCTGGTCGCTGGTCGCTGGTCGCTGAACGCTGAATGCTGAATTGGAGGTTGTTATGTTTTTTAAAAGGCACGCTCAACAGATAGTTAATAGGGTTGCTAAAAACAAAAGTGTTGTTGTGGTTACTGGCGCTAGGCAGGTTGGCAAATCTACAATGCTTAAGAGGCAGTTTGCTAACCACAATTATATCACGCTAGATAGCCCTACAGTTTTTGAAGCAGTTAAAGAAAACCCGTCTGCGTTTTTGCAGTTAAACGGGGGCAATATTATTATCGATGAGATTCAGAAAGCGCCCTCACTTTTCGAATATATCAAGTTAGATGTAGATAACAAAAAGCAAGCGGGAAAATTTGTTTTAACGGGTTCGCAAAGTTTTTCTTTAATGCGCGGCATAACAGAGACTTTGGCGGGCAGGGCAGGAATTATAAAAATGCTGGGGCTATCTAGTAGAGAGATAGAAGGCACAACTTTTACCGAGCCGTTTAAACCAACCATAGAGCAAACAAAAGAAAAGCAAAATGCCGTAAAACTACAGCCTTTAGAAAAAATTGTAGAAAGGGTTCATAAAGGCAGTTTTCCGGAGTTGTACGAAACAGCCACAGATTTAGATGATTGGCGAATTTTTTACGACAGTTACGTAAAGACTTATCTAGAAAAAGATGTTAAGCAACTTATAAACATAAAGGACGAGAGTAGTTTTATAAAGTTTTTAAGGGGGGTTGCTGCGCTTACGGGCGAACAATTAAGTTACATTCGCCTTGCCGAGATTTGCGGTAAAGACATTAAAACAATAAAAAGTTGGCTAAGCGTTTTAGAGGCTTGCGGGCTGGTATATTTTTTAGAGCCTTATTTTAACAACGTAAACAAGCGAATGATAAAAAGCCCTAAGATGTATTTGCTTGATACCGGGCTTGCTTGCTTTTTGGGCGCGTGGAATACGCCACAGCAATTAATAAACGGAGCGAAGTGGGGAAGCATTTTTGAGACATACGTAGTAAGCGAGATTTTAAAAAGTTATTATAACGCGGGTGTGGCATTTTCGCCACCACTATATTACTACCGCGACAAAGATAAAAAAGAAATAGACCTTATTATAGAAGAAGCAGGCACGCTATACCCAATTGAGATTAAAGCCACTTCAAACCCAACAAGCCAAATGGCAAAAAACTTACAACTTGTAAAAATGGTAGGCGACAAAAAAGTTGGCGAGGGCGCAGTTATATGTTTGTACAACGGGGTACTACCTTTGGGAGAGAATGCCCTTGCAATAAATGCCTTGTATATTTAATGCGCGCTGTATATCTGATGTTAATTTACGACACACGCTAAAACCTAACTACTATGTTTTACAAAGAGGCTCATTTACAAAAATTTTACGTGTTCTTTGCCCTTTCTTGCTTTACAATGGTTTTTTAAAAAAGTATACTCTCACTAGCGCACAAAACTGATAACCTTAAACGTGCGCTAAGGAGAAGTTTTAGTATGATACTAAACAAAATCAACGCTTTGTCTTTATTATGCACAAAGCAAACAGCGCGCTTACTTGTATTTATACTTGTAGCGTCGTTTTTAATTACAACCGTTGTAGTACCAGTTTTACAAAGACCACGAGAGGAAGCAGCAGCAGCGGTAACAACCCAAAATGGTTCTGCAAACAACAGAGAACCGCGTGGCTCTAACCACAACTACATAGCGGCAGATTGGATTTTCGACAGAGAAAATTCTATTGGCGAGTTAAGCGATAATACTTTAAGCATACAAGATTTATCGGGACACGACAACCATTTAGAATTAAGGGCTTACGGCACGGCAGGCACGGCATTTAACGCAGATGAGCAATTCCAATTTGATACAACTTCTATGACAAACAACAACGGCTCACTTCGTTTTGGTGGCGAGTTTGCAGGCGGGCGACAAGGTATAAACACGAACACTAACTTAGACCCGAACCCTGTATTCACGTACGCGCTTGAGCAAGGTTTGTGGCAACATAACAACGCCCCAAGAAATGGCTTTAGTTTCGTAACAGTTGCAGACGCACCAATCAACACTAACAACTTTAGAAATGGCTTTACTATGGAGTTTTTATATAGAATGCCGGCAGACTTTTCGGGCGCGACAGACAATGGTATGGGCATTTTAACAAGAAGCTCTAATATGCGCCCAGATGGCAGATTCATTAACGAGTACGCTTATAACAGTGCGCAAGTAGACCATTGGACAAGCACACACCCAAACCACAACCAACAGTTGCACTCTAGAGATTGGGGTAACAGCCACGGCAACACAGTTTTTGTAGGAAGCGGAAGGTATAGCGGGTGGAACAGTATTAGGCACTCACCGCTTTCACTACACGTGACAAACGTAAGAGAGCCAGAATTTCACTTGTTCAGCGAGGCAGGTACTGAGATGTCCAACGCACATTGGGGTCTTGCAATGGATATTGCTGATGCGTGGTTTAATATTGTTATAAAGGTTTGCTTCGACACAGATTATATAACATCGTACGTAAACCACGGACCATCATTCAGAAACAGAAATATGAATCAATGGACAGGCGTTAACGCGGGCAGGGGTGGCGAAAACTTTACGGGTTTGTTCACAGACCTTAACGACCCACGCCTTGAGATTGGTGTTGGGCTAAGGGCAATGGGCGAGCCAGCATTTATAGACGCAGTGCAAGGACTAGCGCTTAGAGATGAAAGGGGCGCGCTACTGCCAAGACAATTTTTAAGAGGCAGTTTAGAGCGCGTGAGAATATCAGAGACTGTTCTAGACTACGACCAATGGATAATTGCAGACGCGCCAGCGCCTTTAGGTTGCAACAGAGACTGGCAGTTAACAAACCCAGATAACTACACTATGATGTTTATACCAGACACTCAAAACACAATACGTTTTGCGCCAGATGTATCTCATCGTGCAACTGACTATCTTATCAGAAATAGAGACAGATTTAATATGGTGCATATCTCACACCTAGGCGATATTGTTCAAGATAACACAGACTTAGAGTGGGCAAACGCACAGCAAGCCTTTTGGCCACTTGCATACCACTTTAACTATCTCTCAATGCGGGGTAATCACGATGGTAACCCGGTAAGGCACAATAGGTTTTTTGGTCCGTATGCACACCTTTATGCAGGCGGAACTCACGCGGCGACTAACGGGAATAGTTTAGTGCGGGCAGACTCTCTAACGCGCCAGCAGTGGTCAGAGCAAGGCTTTAACCAGCACGCGCAGAAGTTTAGAAACAATACCTACTACGATTTGGTAAGGGGCAGAACCAACTACAGAAGGGACGCGGACGGCGCTTTTGTTCCGAATAGTGACAGTAGTTATATGATTGTTAGGGGCGGTAGTTATAATTATTTAATTATCACGATGGGCTATGTTAACCAAGGCGGCAACCAAGGTACTGCCGAATTAGCGTGGCTAGACGAAATACTATCGCGCTACCCAACTAAGCCTGCAATTATAACATCGCACCACATATTTACGTTTGGTCCGGGTGGTCCTGACCACGCTGTACTTAGCGGTCCGGGTACAAGTATATGGAATGTTGCCCGCCAGCACGACAATGTATTTTTAATCGTAGGCGCACACAACCATACTTCAGGCAGAACAAACCCGGGCTATTTAGTTAACGACGCGGGTAATGAAGTTTTTGGTATGCTTGTAAACTTCCAGTTTGGGTTTAATGGCGGTAATGCGTGGTACAGATTTTTAGAGTTCGATGAAGCGGGCGGGTTTATAGACTATACAACATTCTCACCGTACGTAGCAAGTTTAAGCGCAGAAGAAAGGGCTAGAAACACGACCTTTAACGTAAACTTTTTAGAGGGGCGAGGCACTTATGGGCGCATTTATATAAATTTTGCCGAGCGCTTTGCTTTTGCAACTGAGTACGATGATATAGTTGTTACGATTAAACAGCAAATATCAGAGTTATTTATACAAAGCAGGCGGTCAGTAGATACGGGTAGAAATTCGCTAGATGCCAACAGCGCGAGACTAATAAGCGCTATTAGGTATGCCTACGATAATGTTTTAACAGACACACAGCGCGCGCAAATATTTAATATCGCGGTGTTAGAGCAGGTAGAGAGCATACAAGGCAATGTTGGTGCGACGGGTGGTTGGATTACCGGCACAGGCTCGCCAGATGAATATTTGGGTCAGTTGATGGACTTATTCTTAGACATACAAAGCGGTAACATCTACAGAAAAACGCTAACGGGTTGGCAACTAGTTGCAAACCTTGTGGGTGAGCAAGGCGAGACAGGGGCGACTGGCGGACAGGGTGCGCCGGGTGCGCAAGGCTCGCCGGGTACAGCAGGTGCGCAAGGTACGCCGGGTGTGCAAGGTGCGCCGGGCGAAGATGCAGGTGTCACACTCGTAACCGCTGTAAGTATAGTGGCAATAGCACTCTCGTTAGTGGCAATCGGGCTAGCCATATTTATACTTACACGCAGAAGAAGCATAGGCTAGCGAAAAACTTTTTTAAACTTTATCTCTCAAATGTTTGACAAATTTTTGAAAGTGTGTTATTATATAAAGGCTGCCGGCTTAGGCAGTCTTTATATATACAAGAGTTTTACGAGGATAAATCAATGAGAGTAAAAATTACGTTGGCTTGCGAGACTTGCAAGCAAAGAAACTACGACACAACAAAAAATAAGAAAAATGATGCAGAGCGTATAGAGTTAAAAAAGTACTGCAAGTTTTGCCGTAAGCACTTGCCACATAAAGAAACACGCTAAGCAATGTACAAATTACAATGTACAAATTACAAATGTTAAACTCATTAAGTGCAAGACTTTTGAACAGTCTGCACTAGCAAGTGTACAAAATAAACTCATTTACAACCGTTCAAACGCTTTAGTATTAAGCAAATATAATATTTGTAATTTGTACATTGTACATTGTACATTGTAATTTACATTGTAATTTGTAATTTGAAATATTTCGGAGAAATTTAATATGCAAAAAGAAGCAGAGAGACGTGGGTTGTTTACCCGCTTTAGAGAAATAGGTTCTGAGCTTAAAAAGGTTCAGTGGCCAGAACTTCCGCAAGTTGTTAAGCAAACGGGCGTTGTTATAGGCGTTGTTATATTTTTTACGCTTGCAATTTTTGGTATAGACAGTTTGTTAGTATTTTTAAGAAGTTTCGTAGTTTACGGCGAGCGTTAACGGACAAAACCATATGCAACGAATTTCTGCTACGCTACGACAGGCAAGGAAATTCTTTTGCATATAGTTTCGTCTACGGATGCTACACCGAAGGAAACGAAAATCATTGTTAGGAGAGTGTTAGATGAAGCATACAGATGCAGCAGGTAAACAAACACCCGAGTGGTATGTATTGCATACTTACAACGGGTTTGAAACAGTAGTTAAAGATAGTATAGAAAAACTTAGAGAGAACAACCAGTTAGAAGACACGATTTTTGAAATTCAGGTTCCGGTTGAAGATGTTATAGAAGAAAAGGCGGGCAAGCGTAAGGTTGTTCAGCGTAAGAGATTCCCATCTTACGTTATGATTAAAATGATATACTCTAACAGTTTGTGGTATGTTATTACAAACATCAAGGGTGTAATTTCTTTCGTAGGACCGGGGGGCAGACCGCTTCCGCTTACAGAAGACGAAGTACGCAGAATGAAACTTGAGAGTTTTGTTATGGAAGGGTTCGACTTGCAAGTGGGCGAAGATGTTAAAATTATATCGGGCGCGTTTGCAGACTATGCGGGCAAAATAGAAAGCATAGACTTAACAAAACAGCAAGCAAAAATACTAGTAGATATGTTTGGTGGCAGACTAACCAGCGTAGAAGTAGAGTTAAGCCAAATAGATAAACTAAGTTAATGTCAATGAACAATGAATATTGAACAATGAACAATGATTTCACGCTAGCGCGGGCAATATTACGTTTTGCAAATTGCGTTAAAGTGCAAAATGTAGGCTGTTCAAAAGTTTGGATATTAATGTTTGCAACAACTATTCATTATTAATTATTCATTATTCATTCAATATGTAGTGGGAGGAAGTGGGTTATCCCTAGACAAAAGGCTTCCGTCATTACCACTAAGGAGAATATACAAAAATGGCTAAAAAAGTTACAGCAGTAGTAAAATTACAACTTCCAGCGGGCAAGGCAACTCCCGGACCACCAGTTGGTTCTTCATTAGGTCCGCACGGCATAAACATACCGGGTTTTGTTAAAGACTTTAACGAAAAAACAGCATCTCGTGCTGGTTTAATTATTCCGGTAGTTTTAACAATCTACCAAGACAGAAGTTTTACATTTATACTTAAAACGCCACCAGTAGCAGTTTTAATTGCTAAAGAAATTGGTCTAAAGCACCCAAGCGGAAAAGAAAAGCGCCTAGGTGGCTCGGGCAAGCCAAACAGAGAAAAGGTGGGCAAAATTACGATAGAGCAAATCAAAGCAATAGCACAGCAAAAAATGCCAGACTTAAACACAAAAGATATAGAAAAAGCAATGAGTATGGTTGAGGGGACGGCGAAGAGTATGGGTGTTGTTGTTGGCGATTAAGTCTTATATACTGCGAAATACTTCGTTGAAGTTTGCGGTTTGTTTCGGTCACGTACATTTAGTACGCTCCCTTACAAATCCGCACTTCGTCTCGTATTTCTTGCATCTAAGACTTAATCGCATAGTCGTAACATTTAACATTTAAAACTTGACATTAAACAAGTGGGAGAGAGTTTGCAAAAAAATTAACAAGGCTCTCGTTAGAACCACAAAGGAAATTTTAAAATGAGCGAGAAAAAAGTAAAAAAAATATCGAACAAGGGCGGTAAAAAATATAGAGAGAGTTTAGCGTCTTTCGAAAAACTAAAGTTGTACGAGCCAAAAGAGGCGCTGAGTATAGCGGTAGATACTGCAAAAGCAAAATTTGATGAGACAATAGAGGTTCACGTGAAACTAGGGGTAGACCCGCGTCACGCAGACCAGCAAGTAAGGGGAACAGTTGTTCTGCCAAACGGCACGGGCAAAACACAAAGGGTGTTAGTTATTGCAAAGGGCGATAAGGCTACGGAAGCCGAAAAAGCGGGCGCAGACTTTGTGGGCGCAGAAGATATGATAACAAAAATTCAGAGCCAAAACTGGTTCGACTTCGATGTTATGGTAACAACGCCAGATATGATGGGGCTTGTTGGGCGCATAGGTAAAGTATTAGGTCCGAAAGGGCTTATGCCAAACCCAAAATCAGGCACAGTAACAAACGATATCACAAAAGCAATTAACGATATTAAAAGCGGTAAGGTAGAATACAGACTAGACAGAACGGGCATAATACACGTTGGCATAGGCAAAAAGTCTTTCGGGGCAGACAAACTACTAGAAAACCTAACAACACTAATGGACGCGGTTATAAAGGCAAAACCATCTGCTGCAAAAGGCACATACTTAAAAAGCGTAACAGTAGCAAGCACTATGGGGCCGGGCGTAAAAATAGCCCCAACCAAATTTGTTTAAAAATTTTTGTGCCGATTTTAAAAAGTGGCTATAAATGTTTGACATTATCTAAAAGTTTTGGTAAGATATAAAGGTTATCAAAATGGTTATCAAATGGTTATTGGGCTTGAAGTAATCGGTTCGATAATTAACAACTTAAAAAATAAATTACAACTTAATAAAAAAACTCTGTGTCGTAGACAGCAAGTCTTATAGGATAATGAGTGTTTTACTTAGGCTATGGCTTAAGGGCGAACATTCGCTTGCCGAGATGTAGGTTTTAAAGATTAACGGATTCACTTTTGTATGCAACGTGTAAGATTTTACTAACGTTGTGTGTAATAAGTTTTTGTTATAAATTTTAAACCTGTATTCTTGGATACAGGTTTTTTTGTTGGAAAGGTTTTTGATGTTAGATTTGATAGTGATAAACAAAAAATAAAATAAAACAAAAAATAAAACAAAACAGATAAAACAAACAAAATAAAAAAATATAAAAATTTAATGGGAGGTGAATAGGTGGCAAAAGATGTACAGACAAAGGGCGTACAAGTTGTAAAACAGCGTCCTGCAATTGTGGCTAAAGAGAAAGAAGTGCAAGAGATTAAAGACAAACTAGAGCGCGCAAAGACAGTTGTTTTGATAGACTATAGGGGCATTAACACGGCAGAAGTCTACGAACTTAGAAACGAGTTTAGAGACGCGGGTGTCGAGTATAAGGTTTATAAAAACACACTTGTAAAAAGGGCGCTACACGAGATGGGTCATAAAGATTTTGACGAGGCACTAAACGGAACTACGGGCTTTATATTCTCTTACGCAGATGAAGTTACGGGCGCTAAAATTATTAGTGATGCTATAGTCAAATACAAAAAAATGAGCATCAAGTGCGGGCTTGTAGATGGCGCATACACAGATGCTGTAGGTGTAAAAACACTTGCAACACTACCGCCAAAAGAAGTGCTTATTGCGCAACTACTTGGTATGCTAAACCAGCCAATTACTGGCTTAGCGGGCGTGTTAGCAGCAATATTAAAGCAACCGCTATATGTGTTGCAACGCATAGCAGAAAAGCAAGCGTAGGTGGGTTAATTCAGAATTATGAATTATGAATTATGAATTGTTACATCTCGCTTACGCGAGTAAAAGATTGAAACTGAATAGATAAAACTAGAAAAAGGTTAAAACCAAAAAAATTAAAAATAAAAAACAAAAACAAAAAATTTAAATAGGAGAGAATCCGCCAAAAGCTAAAGCAGGCTAGGGCGGACACGTAAAAAAATGTCTAAAAAATTAATTGATGAAATCAAAAAACTAACGGTTGTTCAGTTATCTGAACTTGTAAAAGCACTAGAAGAAGAGTTTGGAGTATCGGCAGCGGCTCCAGTAGCAGTAGCGGCAGCAGCACCAGCGGGTGCAGCACCAGCGGCAGCAGCAGCAGAAGAGAAAACAGAGTTTGATGTATTACTTAAAGAAGCGGGAAGCAACAAAATTGCAGTTATCAAGGTTGTTAGAGAAGCAACGGGTCTTGGCTTAAAAGAAGCGAAAGACTTAGTAGATGCAGCACCAAAAGCAATCAGAGAAGGCATAGGTAAAGAAAGCGCAGACAAACTAGCAGCAGAGTTAAAAGAAGCAGGCGCTACTGTTGAAGTTAAGTAATGGCGCTCGGATATATAATTTTTAGCGGGTTGCTTTGTTGTTGATTGACATATGCTTGCAAAATCGCGAACTCAGCCTTTCAGGCTTCAAACACGCGATTTTTGGTGCAAGCATACGCCAATCACAAAGCAAAGGCTAAAAAATTATATATCCTCGCGCTATGTCTCAACACCTCCTAGAACTTTTATGGGGATAGTTGGGTTAATACTTTAGATTGCAGATGGCTTCACAAGCCTTGGTCACGTGACAGAGTAAGTGAACACAAAAACTAATAAACGGCGGGTAAATGAACCGCCGTTTTTGCGTTTGTTGTGGGTATTACCCGCGAAATTGTTCTGGTTACTGCGAAGTGGTTTGGTATGCTTAGAAATTGTTTGGGTATCTTTGGTATTCTACTCGCTTACAACTTCTACGTTTAGTTTTGCTGTTACGCTTGCAAAAAGTTTAATGTCTACTATGTGCGTGCCGAAAAATTTTATAGGCTCTTTTAAAACAATATCTTTTTTGTCTATCTTAGCGGTGTTGTTGTTTAAGTCACTCTGAAGTTTTGCGTTAATCTCTTTTTCTATATCGGCGCTTGTTACAGAGCCAAAAACTTTGCCGTCTTTACCACTTTTAAGTGTAAACTTAAGGGTGGTTTTTTCTATTTGCCCCTTAAGCGTTAGCGCGTCGTTTTTTGCGTTTTCGTGCCTATGAGCCTCAGAGCCGGCCTTGTCTTGTATTTGCTTCAGCGCTTGGGGGGTTGCTATAATTGCCTTTTTAGAATTAACCAAAAAGCGTCCGTGACCATCTTTCACTTTAATTATATCGCCCTTTTTACCTGTCCCTTTAACATCTTCTTGTAAAATTATTTGCATAAATATATTCTCCTTTTTTAAATGTTAAATTTTAAATGTTCAAGGTTAAATGGCTACACTCATTCGATGCAATTACTTTTAATCAGTTGCAATTTTCGTATTTTAGTATTTTGCAAAAAATATTGTTCGCGCTAGCGTGTAACAATTTAACATTTAAAATTTAGCATTTAGCATTTATATTATATATTTAAATTTTTTAAAAGTCAAACGTATATGTATATTTTTGTTTGCCACGTATCATACTAATAGCATAACTATTGGTGGGGGTAAAACAAAATGCCATTTGGAAGATTTTTTAACAGAGAAAAAAAGGGTAGGCAAGCCATAGAGTGCGTAAGGTTCGATTGCACATTTAACGGAAGCGAAGACGCAGGCTGTAAACTAAACAACATAAAAGTAGAAAAAAGCATAATGAATGACGGCACGCCGAAGGTTGCGTGTGTTTCGTTTGTCTACAGAGACGGAATGTGATGATTGAAGGCATATTTGCGGCGTAATACTGCGTCAAGGTTTACGTTTGGCTTGTTTGCGTACGTAAGTACGCGGCACTTCGCCAATACGCACCTTTCCTTGTCTTACTTGCAACTATGCCGTCAATCTAAGATAAAGCGCTACGATTCAAACACCTTAATTCTTTAATGGTTTGTTTGGTAGTAGGTGGAAAGGGGTCGGGTATTTTTGAGCAAAGGTGGTAAGCGGTAAACTATCTTTTTAACACAACTTTGAGTTTGAAAAAATTTTAATTTTGGGAGATAATAGATATGGAAAATAAAGCAGGGTATCAAGCAATAGATTGCACAGTTTCTGATTGCAGGTTTAACAACACGGCAACGCAAATGTGTCAGAGAAGGTCTATAAGCATAGGCAAAACACATTGCGAATTTGCGTGGTGCGACAGTTACGAAAGCCGCGTGTAAAGTTACGAAAAAGCGCTTGCAAATTGGGGCTGTGTATAAGGTTACGAAAAGTGAGTTTGGGTTTGAAGTTTGGGTCAGTTAACACGTCCCCGTGACCCAAAATGATAATTAAAAAAATTTGAAAATGGGGGTTGGGGGCTAACCCTAAAAGGAGAGTGAAAAAATGATTCATCATAGTGTATATTGCTCTAAGTACGATTGTAAGTATAACACTTTTAAATATTGTACTGCGGTGGCAATAGATGTAAACGACAAGGCAGAGTGCAAAACTTACGCAGAAAAGGTTGATGGCTATAAAGATAAAAACTTTAAACTAGAAGTAGGGCAAGAATTAAAGCCGTCCCTAGTAGAAATGCAAGGTGAGACAATTATCAAATGCACAGCAACAAAATGCACATTTAACAAAGAAGAGCTTTGCGACAAGTTTGAAATAGACGTAGGCAGTTCAGGAATGGGCGCAGAATGCAAATCTTTCGAAAGGTAGCGCTCGAAAAGTGTTAAATTTTCGCTGCTGCTTTGTTTGTTTGAAATGCATAGCTTGCAAAATCGCAAACTCAGCCCTACGGGCTTCAAACACGCGATTTTTGGTGCAAGCATATGCATTTCACAAAGCAGAGGCTCAAAATTTAACACATTCTCGCGCTAGCATTCACCACAACTTAGAACTTTAATAGTGAATTAGGCTTTATAATTCAATTTAGGGTCGCTCTGAATAGGGCGACTTTTTCTTTTTAGTGCTATATTTTGTGGTCAGTTAATACGTCCCCTTGACCGCGGGGGTTGGGTTTTGGGTCGTTGTACGACGTCCCCGTGAAAAAAGCAATGCCTTTTTTATTTGGGCAAGGTATTTAGTTTTAACAAATTATTTTGTGTTTAATTTTAACTACAAAAGTTTGTTGTTAATATTTGTTAAAAGTTTGTTCATATGCTTGACTTTTTTTTTTTTTTNATAAAATATACTTATACACTTTAACAGAAAGTTAATA
>WQRI01000043.1 GCA_009786825.1 Bacillota bacterium | reverse complement strand
TACGTGCGCATAATTCTAGTATGCGAGCATTACTTCGGGCAGGCGCGTATGAGCCACCAAGACCTAAGCCTACAATACGCCCTAGAATTTATCCTACCAACCCTACAACTAAACATCTACGGCGCAATATTCCACGGCTGGAGTTTATCACGTAACGGTAGCCTACTAGCAAGCGGAAGCGAAAACGCAGGCGGCGAAAATGGCAACACGGGCAACCTACCACTTCACCTACTAGACCTAGAAGCAGGCGCAGATACAATTCTACTTTTCGCTGTGTGGTATATACCATACGTACCAAGCGAGAGCAACGGCTCTAACCTAGCACGTAATATAATAATCGGCACACTTTCAGTAGCAGGTGTAGGCGCAGCCGGCACAGCAGGCTACATCGCACAATCTAAAATCCGCAAGCGTCGCGAGAGTGGTATCGACGAATGGACTATGGACTAATATCAAATTAAGAATTATGAATTCAGAATTATGAATTGTTTCACCCGCTACCGCGGGGAAAGATTTAGTGCGGCTACGCCTAGATTCTTCGCTTCGCTCAGAATGACACTAAAACAAATTTCTAACTGTTCAAACGCAAACCATTTAATGTTTGCAACAATTCTGAATTCATAATTCATAATTCATAATTAACCAAAAAAGGTTTTTTAAGCAATTGCTTAAAAAACCTTTTTTGGTTCAACAACTATTGTTTTTTGGTTGGTGTAGGTTGCTTGACCTATTGTGCCTTTTGTTTTTTTTACGTGTTTGAAAAGGGTATAGTCTACTTCAACTTTTGGTGAGTTGTGTGCTTTAGAATAGTATGCGGCAAGACCCGCCGCCGCTTGTAATACATTTGGTGGAAGCCCCAAAATTGTTTCTGCGCTGTATCCCGCGTTGCTTTCACCGCTAGTATGTGTGTTATCCGTGTCGTTAATGTCTGCCCTATTTTGCAACTTACATTGCACGATAACGTGAGAGCCTCGTATGCCTTTTACGTGTAGCCACACATTGTTTGGTTTTGCTAGCGTGTTTAGAATATAGTCGTTTTGTATGTTGTTTTTGCCAACAAAAATAGGATAGCCATCTACAATATGCTTTTCTATAGTGGGTATGTGCTTTGCGTTTTTTGAAGCGCCTTTAGACTTAGCCCCACCGCCCTTACCGGTTGCTTTACTGCTTGCCCTACCGCTTGCCTTACCGCCTTTGTTTTGTCCGCTGTTTTGTCTGCTTTGCAACAAACTTGGCATTAGTAAAGTAATCTCTTGCTTAATTTCTTCTAACTCGGCAATTGTTTTGCAAACTCTGAAACTCTCAATTAGGCTGTCTATAATTTCTAACTCGCTCTCGGCTTCTAGTAGTAATTTTACGCTGATATCCGCGCCGCGCTTCAGTTTGCCATAGCGCTTGTAATATTTTTGTGCATTTTGCGGTGGGGTAAGCATTTTATCTAGCGCTATTTCTAGGGTAGCGTAAGCGCTATCCCCGTAAGCGCCACCCGTACTTTTAGCATTAGCGCTGTCCGCGCAATTTTCTAGTGGCTGATTGTAGTCTATTGCGACTAATTTTATATCGCCCTTTTTTAATTTGTAGATGTTAGATGTTATTAAGTCGCCCTTTGTTTTGTAGATTTCTGCTTTTTCGCTCTCACGAATTTTTGTTTTTAAGCCCGCAATTTTTTTGTCTAGCCTTTTTTTTGCGTTTGATACCGCCGTTTTTAAGCCTTGCGCTTTGTTGTTAAAAAGGTTTTGTTGTGCCTTTTGGTGTTCGACTTTTTCTATTGCTAGGGAAAGTGTTTGGGCGGCAGTTAGTGGGGTTATAATTGTTTTGTAGGGGTAGATAAAAAAGTCGGTTAAACTATAGTGCGGGTTTTTATTAGCGCCAGATTTTGTAGCCTCGTAAACTTCTAAAAAAGTTTTGGCTAGATTTTTAGTGCTAGGGTTTGCTTGTGGGTTTGCTTTAGAAGTAGTGCTTGTTTTTGGCGTAGCATTGTTAGAGCCATTACTTAAACTTACAATCTCTAAAAGGCTTGCTTTAGAAAAGCCGTAGATATGCGCAAACAAAAAATCTACAAGGGGTGTATTATCTTTTTTGTGCTTAGTCTCAAATGTTTTTAAAAGTGCGCTAAATGCCTTGCTGTCTCTAAAATCTACTTTGCTTTGCGCGGGTGGGGGCGTGTAGGTAAAGCCACCAAAAATTACGCGCGTGTTGTTATCTAGGCTTGTAGGGCGCGCCGCGTGTTTGATAACAAAGTGTTCGTTTTTTGTAGTTAGCGCGCCGTTTGGCTCTTTGCTTGTGTCGTTTGGTTCGTTGGCTTTTTTTGGCGTTTCTTGCAGTAGCAGTATGTTGCTGTGTCTGCCCATTAACTCTACCGATAGTGTTAGGCTTGCGCTCTCAAAAAGTTCGTCCTTTGCTGCGATATCTATGTTTATAATGCGCTCAAACTCGTATAGGTATATGCGCGTGATGTAGCCGTTAAGTAGGTGCTTTCGTAAGTGCATACAAAAACCTAGTGCGTCAGTAGTCTCGTAGTTTTGCTCTGATAGGTGAATGCGCGGAAGAGTGGGGTTACAACTGACAATAAGTTTGTGGTTTTTGCCGCCCGCCCTAATTGTAAACAAAAAGGTATCGCTAGAGATATTAGCAATTTTTGTAATTTTACCGCCTTTAAGCGTGTCGTTTAGTTCTGCACTTAAAGATAGATATGTTAATGCGTCATTAGGCATAGGTTTTCCTTTTGGTTACCTTTATGTTGTCTTTATGGTTTGTGTGTTTTATCAGCGTAGCAAGTTTGTCCTTTTGTATACATTGTAGCATAAAAGTTGGTAAAAAACAATTGCTTTTTGCTTGTATTTATGTTAAACTAATAAGAAGTTATTTGAAAGTTACAAAAACGCAACAAAACGTAAAATACAGGGGGCTTAAATGAGCAAATCTAAAACGGCAACTAAAGCAGAAACTAAAGCACCAAAAGAAAAAGGTGCAGACAAAAAAACAAAGGCAGATACTAAGGCAACTAAGGCAGATACTAAAGCAAAAACAACGGCAACAACTAAAGCGCCAAAAGAAGCGGGCGCTGTTTTAAAAAACGGCTATACAGTAGAGAGTTTGTCGGAGTCTAAAGTTAAGTTCGTGTTACTTATTTTAAAAGACGAGTTTACAAAGGCAGAGCAAGAAGCATACAACAAAACGAAGCACAAGTACAAATTGCAAGGCTTCAGACCGGGCAAAGTGCCAATGCGCGTTATTCAGAATACATACGGCTCTGATGTGTTTTTTGATGATGCGATGGATATTGTATTTACTAAAAAATACAGAGAAATTCTAGATGCAGAAGAGAGCAACTTTGAGATAGTCTCTCGCCCATCTCTTACAAAACTCGACCAGATTAAAAATGTTGAGAAAGATGCAAACAAACTGCTGGGTGGCTCAATCGGCGACTTACTTGTACAAGTAGAAGTAGAAGTTATGCCGCCTATAACACTTGGCAAGTATACGGGCTTTACGCTTAGCAAAATAAAGCATAAGGTTAGCGAAAAAGATGTGGCGGACGCTGTAGAGCAAGAAAGAGAAAAGCACAAGAGAGAAGTTGAAGTAACGGACACTAAACGCAAAAGCAAAACGGGCGACATACTTACGTTCGATTTTGCCGGCAGCGTAGATGGCGTATTGTTTGAGGGTGGCTCTGCAGAGCAGTTCCGCTTAGAGTTAGGCTCTAAGCAGTTTATACCGGGCTTTGAAGAACAACTTGTGGGGCTTGCTGTTGGCGAGCAAAAAGATGTTAATGTTACATTCCCAACAGACTATCAAGCAGAACATTTAGCAGGAAAAGATGCAGTTTTTAAATGTAAGGTGCATAAAATAGAAGAGGTTATACTTCCAAAGGCAGATGACGAATTTGCAAAAGATGTATCAGAATTTAAAACCTTTAAAGAATATAAAGCGGATGTTAAGGCTAAACTAGAAAAAGCAGCAAAAGAAAAAGAGGAAGCAGAAAACAACGATGCGCTGTATAAAAAGGTTTTAGAGAATACGAAGTTCGAGTTGCCTAAAATGCTTGTAGATGAGTATTCTAATATGATGCTACACGATATGCAAATGCAACTTACAAATATGGGCATACCAATAGAGCGCTATTTCGAGATGATGGGTACTACAAGAGAGGGCTATTTGCAAGGGCGCTATAAGCAAGACGAAGCGACTGTTAAGTTCAGAAAAATTTTAGAAGCCATTGTAGAGGCAGAAAAAATTACTGTAACGGACAAAGAACTTACCGAGATTGCTAAAAAGCGCGCGGCAGAGCAGAATATATCGGTAGATGAATTTTTAGATACGCGCGGCGGCAAAGAAAACGGGCTTCAAAGTTTGAGAAAGCCGGCTGCGCTGGAAAAAGCAATGAAGTTTATAAGAGACAACAATAGTTTTAAAGATTAAATTTTTAAAGGAGTTTAAGACCGAACACAAAATAAAAGGTAAAAAGGCGGTCAAGAGAAAAGTTATGGATATTCGCAGTCATTTAGTTCCTTATGTTGTAGAGCAAACAAATAGGGGAGAGAGAACATACGATATATTTTCTAGAATACTAGAAGACAGAATTATTTTTTTAACGGGCGAGATTGATGATAGAATGGCAAATTTAATTATTGCCCAACTTTTGTATCTAGAGCGTAAAGATGCAGATAAAGACATAAGCCTTTATATAAACAGCCCGGGCGGAAGTGTGTCGGCGGCTTTTGCAATCTACGACACTATGAACCACGTAAAGTGCGACATTAAAACAATTTGCGTAGGAATTGCGGCAAGCGCGGCGGCGTTTTTGCTATCAAGCGGAACAAAGGGTAAAAGGCTTGCGCTTCCAAACTCTGAAGTTATGATACACCAGCCACTTGGCGGCATACGCGGACAAGCCTCAGACATAGCGATTCACGCAAACCACATACTAAAAATAAAGAAAAAACTAAACAAGATTATGGCAGCAAACACAAAGCAGCCAATAGACAAAATAGAAAACGACTCTGACAGAGATTTTTATATGGACGCAGAAGAAGCGCAAAAGTATGGGTTGATAGATGAGGTTGTTCGCCCTAAGAAAAAATAAAGCCCTATATGCTACGTTATACTTCGTCAGTCTTTACGTTTCGCTCAGTTGCGTACGTGTAGTACGCGCCTTCACGAAGCCGCAGACTTCCTTGTCTAACTTGCATCTAGGACTTTATTTGGGTACTTTATGGGTACTTTTAGGCTACTTTAAGATAATAGCGTTTTAAAACAGATTTTTTTGCATAAACTAGATAGGTATTATAGTTTAGGGTGAATGTGCTAAACCTTTTAAAACTTTTAAATTTTAGGAGAAATTACATTGAAAAAAAGTGGTATGTTTTGTTCGTTTTGTGAAAAACCGCAGGCGGAAGTTAAAAGAATAATAGCAGGTGCAACAACTGCTAATATTTGCAACGAGTGTGTATACGTTTGTGTAGACATTTTAAAAGATGATATACTGGCTCATTCAGAGCCTGCTTTAGAATTTGCTTTGCCAAAACCACACGAGATTAAAGCCCAGTTAGACGAATATATTATTGGTCAGAACGAGGCTAAAAAAGTTTTGTCGGTTGCTGTTTACAACCACTACAAGCGCATTAATTACAACGCGACTAACGCGCCAAAAGGCGTAAGGCAGCCGCTTGCCGCTTCAAAGAAAAAGCCAGATGATATAGAGTTAGAAAAATCTAACATTTTAATGCTTGGTCCGACTGGCTCGGGCAAAACACTTCTAGCAAGAACCCTAGCAAAAATACTTAATGTTCCGTTTGCAGTAGCAGATGCAACAACGCTTACAGAGGCGGGTTATGTTGGTGAAGATGTAGAAAACATTTTGCTAAAACTTATACAAGCGGCAGACTTCGATATTTCTAAGGCTCAGCGCGGTATAATTTATATAGATGAGATAGATAAAATTTCTAGAAAATCTGAAAACGTATCTATCACAAGAGATGTATCGGGCGAGGGCGTACAGCAAGCGCTTTTAAAAATAATAGAAAGCACAGTAGCATCTGTCCCACCACAAGGTGGTAGAAAGCACCCACATCAAGACCTTATCCAACTAGACACAACAAACATACTTTTCATTTGCGGTGGTGCTTTTGTAGGGCTAGAAAACATTATAGAAAAGCGCCAAGACAAAGCAAGCATAGGTTTTGGTACAAACGTGCTTAAAAAAGACGAGCAAGATTTATCTGCAGTTTATAAAGATATCCAACCGCAAGACCTTATCAAGTTTGGGCTAATACCAGAGTTTGTGGGCAGGCTTCCAGTAATCGTAAGTTTACAAACGCTAGATGAGCAAGCGCTGGTTAAAATTTTAACAGAGCCTAAAAACGCGCTTATAAAGCAATATAAAAAATTGTTCAGCATAGATGGCGTAGAACTAGACTTCGAAAAAGAAGCAGTAAAAGAAATCGCCAAAAAGGCAATAGCGCTTAAAACGGGCGCTAGGGGGCTTCGTAGCATAATAGAAGAGATTATGACAGACATAATGTATGAAATCCCGAAAGACGACGCCATTCAAAAAGTAATACTAACCCCACAATGCATAACAGAAAGAAAGCCAGCAAAAGTAATTAAAAAACCAGCAAACAAAGCGGGGTAGAGTTCAGGGGTGAGCGAACAGCGAACAGGGTTCAGGGTTCAGCGAATAGCGGTGAGTATTGAGCGTTTAGGTATAGTAGAAAGGGTCAATTATACACCATAGAGATTTCACTAGGTTGCAATAACAATAAACAAAAAAGCATTGCTTGGAAAAACCGAGCAATGCTTTTTTCGAAATGTGATAAATAAGCATAAATTGCTTTGATAATTCAAAATATTATGATATAATAGTTAGGGAGAAAGTATAGAGCGGTACAAGATTTATCAACTGTGCTTTATACGATTTTAAACATTCTCTGTTAACTTACAAAATTTAAATTTAATATATAATTAAGGAGCGTTAGTATGTTTAAAGATTTTTCTTTTTTTCCGCTAGAGTATAGAGAATTGCTGAAGCAATATCAAAAAGACTTACAAGTTTTTTTTGAAGATTACGACGCCGTAATTTTTATGGCAAGAAAAGCAATTTGTTTTTATAAGGCATTAGTTGCTAGTGGAATAGTAGGCAAGCACGAAAGTTGCAAGGTTTATTCAAGTAGGGTGTTAGATTACAATTTTAAAAACTTATTACACGGCAAAAAAGTTTTGCTAATAGATGACGTAGTTAATAAGGGTGCTTCATTAACTCACGCAATGCAAATTTTAAATAAAAATAATATCGATGCAGATATATTTATTTTAGCAGCAGCAGATAATAGTAAAGAAGACAAAGAAAACAAAACTGAGAAATTGTTAGGAACTAACCAAGCATTTAATATAGATGATTTTAAGTATGCAAATAAAATAATTAGACCATTTAAAAGAGTATACCCAGAGTCAATTTTAGAATTATCAACTTACATTGCTAATTTTATTACTTTGGCAATGTGTCCTTATAATATTGACCAACCAATATATCAATTGACCAACATAACTGTTGATGATTTTGATGAAAAAGTTAATAGTTTAAGAGCAATAGATATTACAAGCGGGATTCAAAGAACCAATAGTATACGCAGTTATATATCAAATTTCGAATTAGATTTTCAATTAACAGGTATAGAAGTAGAAGTTGCCAAAGTTAGATTTTTTGTTAAGATAGAAGCCTCTAAGATAGAAGCCTCTAAGATAAGGGCCTTAGCGATACCCATAATAATTTTAAAAGAAATGAAATATACAGATTTGGAAAATGCATATAAATTAATCAAGACAGAGGCGACAGATAGGCTTATTCAAAATGAAAATGATTTTATCAAAAAAGAAAATATGCTTAAAGTATTATCTTTTGTGATGTGCGATACTTTATTGAGAAAAGTTTTGCAATTTGTAGGTGTTACTTTTAAGCGTTTAGATGGAAACGACGATTTTACATTTGGTATTAATGTTTTAGAGAACATAAATAACAGTATCAAAATAAATGAGCCAAGCATAACTTTGCCACCCGTACACGCTAATTCTTTGTTGCTTAATAAATACTTGAGTTTTGCCTATGATTTCATTTATTCACTCTTTAAGAGTACAAAAAAATATAAAAATTCCAAACAAAAACCAATTGAAGATGAGTTGTTTACTGTATCAGATTTAGCAAAGTTTATAGAGAAAAAAAGCAAGTCAAAAGTAAATAAAAATTTGTTATCAGCTGTAATGGATATTTTTATAGATAGGGGAATAATCATACCATCGGTTGTGCATTTGAATAAAAAAATTGTGCGAGCTTATAAGTTTGGCGAAGTTTACAGGTTAGGGAAAGAGCATTTTAGGTTGTTTGCATATGCGTTATGGAAATATGCCGATAAAAAAGGTGATAGAGATTTGTATAGAACCGAATTAGAAAAATTATGTGTTCTATTTTTTAGAAATTTAATGCAGAGTGTGCAAAACAATATTGAAGAAGGGGATGAATATAGCATCAATTATTCTAAATTCGGACCAAGGGTGTCTGACGGCAAAAATAGGTATAGGGCAACTGTAGATTCAGTGCTTGTTAATAAGTTATTTGATGAGACACATCTTGAGTTAACTGAGCCTAAGAAAGGTAGAAATTCTAAATTGCATATAAAGGGCGGGGATAACTTAAATCCGGAAACTGAAGACTGGCGGAGTAAGGCGGATGCATTCGCAAGTTTATTTGGAGGGCTACGAGTGCATCACGAAAATGATGAGTCTTTTTTGAGAAATGCAACGAAAGGACGTACTACTAGTTTTATATATTTGCTGACGCAGTTATCAATAGGGAGCAGCAAAAAAGAACAATTGCTATCTTTGCTGGCAGAGATTGACCTTTTTTCTGGAGTATCCGAATCTAATTTAAGTATAAAGGCAATGATAAATGATGTTAAGCGGGTTATGGATGGAATAGAGAGTGGGATGTTAAAATATTTATGGTATATTGAAACGGACCACCCAGTGATACAATATACAAAAGCCCTTAAAAGAGATAAAAGCAATTACCTAAATGAAATGTTAGCAACCAGAGTGGAAGAATATTTTTTTCGCTTCAGTAAAGATGTAGACAAAAACGTGAACATACAACCATTGCTAGAAAGTTCTGGTGAATTTATCTATAGGGTCATATATGTAATAACAAATTTGGCAATTAAATATAAAGTAAAAATACACAGATTGGATAAGGCAAGAAAAGATGAATTTAACATCGCCAAGTTTACAAATTTAAGAGAAGAGTATGAAATGAAATTCAAAGAAACAGAAGAGGAGAATGACATTTTGTATATCAAAAACTTAATTGCCAAGGCGAAAGAAATAGTTCGTGAATACGATGAAAAAATCAAAATGGGATATTCGCCGCAAGGGGAGAAAGTAGATAATAACTATAGTATGTTTGAAACTAATAGTAATTCAATTACTCTAGATAGTATAGATATATCAGGAAGCAACAATCGCATTATAATTTCAGCAGGAAATAATGGTATACAAATGATACAAAGTTATGCAATTAGCAATGAAATAAAAATTAAGGTTGAAAATTTAGTCAATTCAATAATACCGAAAGAATTAAAATCAAAGAACCTTTCAGAAGAGCAAAAAAGAATATTAAAATCCAAAAAAACAGAATTGGAAAGTGCAGTTGAAAAAGATAACTCAAAATCTCTAAAGAATGTGCTGCTTTCTATAGGAAAGTTTTTTGGAAAGTCACTTGTAGGGGTTGCAGCACGTGAAATACTTTCGTTACTGCTTTATACATAGTAACATTTTTTGTGTGAGCATCAAATGTAAGACTTATTTTCTCAAGGTAATTTCCATCAACACAAACTTTCACTCAAAATCTTGTGGGATTTACCTTGGGAATTTTTTTAAATTAGGGGTAGATTTTGAAATAAATTAGTGACAAATGCTTGACTTGAATTTAAAAATAGTGTAGAATAATATAGCGTTGAGAAATAGCGTTGAGATATATAGTGCTAAGGTTAGTGACAAAAGTAAGCCGACAAAAAAGCGATAAATTAAGCCTATTACAAAAGCGGTAATTAATTAGCACAATAGTTTGCAGGAGAGCAATGTTGTGGCCCCGTAGTTCAGTTGGTTAGAACGCCAGCCTGTCACGCTGGAGGCCGAGGGTTCGAGTCCCTTCGGGGTCGCCACTTCATTTAAATACAAGTCGTTAGTCTACGACTTGTATTTGCACTATAAATGGCTAAAATGCATAGTATGCTGTATGCTCACGCTACGCGCTGAATGCTGTATGCTGAACGCTTTACGCTATACAACGGGGCTTTAGCTCAGTTGGTTAGAGCAACCGGCTCATAACCGGTAGGTCCACGGTTCAAGTCCGTGAAGCCCCACCAACGTAAAAAAAGAGTATCAGAGTTGATACTCTTTTTTTGTGCTGTAAAATATTGTGAGCGCATTTAAAGTATTGAGAAGCCCATTTAAAGTGTGGTTGTTGCCGTACGCTAGGGTTGCATTTTAAAAATTGTGCAAGCAAAAAATTAGAAGCCGCACCTGTCTAATTCTTGCGTGGCGCATAACTTATCTTGCTTTGCGCTTCTGTTTATTGTTTGCATAAGCATATAAACAAGCACAATCGCCTCTACATCTGTATAGTCGTCTGACACCGCGCCAGATAAAAGTAAAACCAAAATTAAAAGATAGATACTGTCGTTAAATTGAAACATATAAAACCTCTATATAAATGTGCTTTGAAAATAATGTGCTTTAAAAAACTACCCCCATTTTTGCGGAAAGATTAAGCCCTGTTGCGCATAAAACTTAAAATAAGTCACGAAACCTAAGTATAAGACAAATTACTTATATTGCTTACGCGCCAACAAGTGTTATAATATATTTATGCACATATGAGAGCATATATTACACAACAAACAAAGGAGGGTTTAAAAAATGATGGAAGAATTAGAAGGAATGAGGCTTGCTAGCACAAATCAAGCGGAAGGGTTTTTGCTTTTAGATGAGAGAACAAAAAATTATGTAAACGACTACTTGCCCCGCCCAAAAACAATAGAGGGGCTTGCAGAATTTTTTTCTGCCTTTTCAGACCAAACGCGCCTTAAAATATTGTCTGCGCTGTCTATTACAAAAATGTGCGTGTCCGACCTTGCAAAAATTATAGGCATAAACCAAACCACAGTATCTCACCAGTTAAAACTGCTACGCTCGCAAGGCGCAGTTAGGGCAGAGCGCCAAGGCAAACTAATATTTTACTCAATATCAGACACACGCATAAACAACTTAATGCTAAGCGGTGTAGACTTTTTAGGCTTTTAGGCTTTTTTAAAATTTTTTACAATCTGCCCAAAAGCCTACTCTGAGCCTGCTAAATTTAAAAAGACAAATTAGTATAAACTTGCTTTTTGCTGTAATTTATGTTATAATTTAAAAGATGAACACAGACAAAAATTTTGATACAGTCCGTGCTGCTTTACTTGACAAGGTAGCCGATTTGCCTAATACTTCGGGCGTTTACAAAATGTACGACGCTTACGGCGAGATTTTATACATTGGCAAGGCTAAGGATATCAAAAAAAGAGTAAGGCAATATTTTAGTGCTAACTATGTAAATACTAATTCTAAGACGCTACTTTTGCAGCGTCTTTTTGACATCAGCATTATACTAACCAATACAGAAATAGACGCGCTTATACTAGAAGCCAACCTGATTAAAAAACACAAGCCACACTTTAACGTACTGATGAAAGACGATAAGTCTTACGCTTATATAAAAATAGATTTAGACACAGACTATCCAACGCTGAGTGTTGTTAGAAAAATAAGCAAGGGCGAGTATTACAAAACCAAAACTTCTAGCAAAAACAAAAAGTATTTCGGACCATTTGTTAAAGGCACGGGTATGAGCGTTAGGGCAATGCTAGATTTAATCACAAGTGCCTACCCTATAAAAGTTTGTAATTTGCGATTAGTAACAACACCCGATGGCGAAGTAAAGCCAAAGGGTAGCCACAGAGCGTGCTTAAACTATCATATAAAAAAATGCTCAGCGCCCTGCGTAAATAAAATAACAAAAGCGCAGTACAGAAAATTGCTAGACCAAGTTATAGACTTTTTAAAAGGCAACGATGTGAGTTTAGAGCGCGTTTTAAAGTCGCGTATGTTAGAGTTAGCAAGCCGCGAAGAGTTTGAGATTGCGCTAGAATACAAAAAGCAACTCACAGTACTAGAAAAACTTAAAGAGCGTAAAATTACGGCGCTAGGGCGCGAGATTGATATAGACACATTCAGTTTTTACACAGACGGCTTTTCTAGTGTAATATCTAGAAGCATTATACGCGCCGGTCAGATGCTAGATGTGCAAAACTTTTTGGTTAATGCAATAGATAGCGGGGCAGAGGCGCTACGCTCTTTTATTGCGCAACACTATACAGAAATTTTAGTGCCTCCAAGCGAGATTGTTTTCTCGCACGAAATGGCAGACACTACGTTGAGAGAATATTTAAAAAACAAATACGATGTAGCCGTAACATTTACGTTTGCAAAAAAAGGCATAAAGAAAGACTTAGTAAAAATGGCACTTAAAAATGCCAAAGAATTTTTAGAAAAAAGCAAGGGTGAGAGCCAGCGTCGCGAACTTTTAACATTTGGCGCGATAAGCCAGTTAAGAGAATATTTGGGGCTTAAGCAAACGCCAACGCGCATAGAGTGCTACGATATATCTAACATAACGGGTACAGACAGCGTAGCAAGCAAAGTGGTGTTTTTAAATGGCGAACCGCTTAAAAGCCACTACAGAAAGTTTAAAATCAAAACAGTAGAGGGTGCAGACGACTATGCAAGCATAAAAGAAGTTATTACAAGGCGCTTAAATAGGCTGGGTGTAAGAGATAGTGCTGTAGAGAGTGAGAGTTTGGGTGATGAGAGTTTTGGCTCTGTCCCGCAACTTATTGTTATAGATGGTGGCAAAGGGCAGTTAAGCGCAGCGCTAGAAGCATATAGTAGGTTTGTGAGTGGCGGGCTTGTGAGTGGCGGTTCTAATACAAGCCAGCAGGGCGAGCAAGAAGCCAACCAATCAGGCGAGCAAGAAGTCGAAGCCACACAGCCACAACTACTGCCTAAAATAGAGTTTATTTCACTTGCAAAAAAGAATGAAATTGTGTATAATGTAAATGGTGAAGTAGCCATACCAAAAGATAGTTACGCGCTTAAACTGCTTCAGCGCTTAAGAGACGAAGCGCATAGGTTTGCGCTGGGTTATCACAGAAAACTACGAGACAAAAGATTGATACCGGCAAAAACAAAATTAGCAAAAAAATCAAACAATAAAAAATAAAGGAAGCAAACAACTGAAAAGGTTACGAGAGAGAATTTTTTCGGGAGTTATTCGTGATAGGCTTGTCAAAAGCCGGTCACACGAAAAGAGTTATGAAATATAAACTAATAGTATCAGACTTTGATGATACGCTGTTAAACTCTGGCTACACAGTAAGTGCCGAAAATATTAAAGCCATTAAAGACTATCAAAATGCGGGCGGTGTATTTACAATTGCTACGGGTAGGTCTTTTATATCTATGATTAACTGCCTAGAGGGACTGGGGCTAAATTTTGAAAATGTGCCTATAGTTACATACCAAGGCGGTAAAATCGGCTATATAGATGGGCGCGTTATAACGGATATTCGTATGGAACATAACTATGCGGTAGATGTGCTAGAGTATTTGGAAAGTAGTGCTAGGGCTAGCGGGCAAGTGTCAGAGCAAGCAAATGAGCAAGTTGGCGCTCAAGTAAACGCTCAATCAAACGCTCAGGCGGGCGGGCAATCAAGTGTGGCTTCAGACGAGCAAATATTTAAGCAAATGGCAGAAAGGCACGGCGTTTTGCTTTTTATAGATGATGTGCTGTATGTAGAAACATATAACGAGCAAGTGAAGTTGTACGAGCAAATCACAAGGCTAAAAGCAAAAGTGGTTGGTAATTTGCTCTCTCACGTAAAAGCCACAAATGCAAAACCAAACGCAATAACAGTAGCGGCACAGCCTAATATTATAGAAGGCTATCTGCAACATTTTAAAACGGATAGTAAGTTTAAAGCCCTAACAGTAAATACTTCCAAGCCATACTTTTTAGATATACTGCCACTAAAAGCCCACAAAGCAGAAGGCATAAAAGCACTAGAAAAATACTTTAATATACCGCAACATCAAGTAATAGCAGTAGGCGACAGTATGAACGACGAGAGTATGATTATCTATGCGGGCTTAGGCGTAGCAGTAGCAAACGCATCGGAGTACATAAAAAGCATAGCCAACTTAACAGTAAAAAGCGCAGACGACAACGGAATAGCCCAACTAATACAAAAAGCAATAGCAAGCGACTTATAATTTGTTGCGACGCTGTCGCAACAAATTATGAGTAAAAAGCCACTTTTAAGTAAGAGTGGCTTTTTCAGTTTTAACAAGAAAAATTATGTTTAATTTTAACCCGTTAAAAATATTAAAATATTTGTTAAAAGTTTGTTCATATGCTTGACTTTTTTTTTTTTTTGATAAAATATACTTATACACTTTAACAGAAAGTTCATAAGGGTAGCGCGCGAAGCGGTGTA
>WQRI01000042.1 GCA_009786825.1 Bacillota bacterium | reverse complement strand
ACCCCGCTCATCAATAAAATCTGCTTTTGTTATCGGCTCGCCTGCTAACACTTTGTTACAAACGCGCACAAATACTTCCATATCAAACTGAAGCGTGTTTGTGTAATAACATAAAACTTGCTTGTCCCCGCACTTAAGCGTAGCAATAATTCTGCCGGTAGAGATAAACTGCTGGTTTTCTAAACTTTCTATGTCCGCTAGGTCAAATTCTTTATAGCCCTCTATCTCGTACTTAAAATCTATACTCGGGTTTTTGCTTCCCAAACTTCTAGACACACCGCCCCTTTTATAGTTATGTATATACCGCCCATAAATACAAAAAAGCCGAGTGGCACTTAAAATTATATAAGTGTCGGCATATTCGTTATCACTATCAATATCCGACTTAACAAAAACGACTTCGTCGCCTTTAAAAAAGGCACTATCTAAATCTACCCCTTTAACCTGTAAAATATCTGCTATCTGCTTTGGTAGCCCCCGCATAAATTCTTCCTTATATATAGTTATCTAAATTTGGTTATCTAAATTCTATGTGTAGTTGTTTTCCTAACCCACTAGCAACACGCTGTATAAACTCTAAACTGGGTGCGTGCTTGCCGTTTTCAAATCGGCTTAAATGGCTTTGCTTAACCCCTACTTTATCTGCTAATTCTTGTTGTGTAATATTTTGCTGAATTCTAGTTTCTGCCAACTTCTTAGCCAGCATTTTTTCTAATTGTATCTTTTCGTATTCTAACCTAACAATAGGGTCTTTAAGTTGCTCTTTTTTCCATTCTTGAAATGTCATCATATTATTTAAACCTCCTTTCATAATCTTTTTTATATGTAATGGCTTTCTCTATCTCGCTTGCTGGCGCTTTTTGAGTTTTCTTTATAAAGCCATTTGTTACTATAATTTTTTTGCCAACTTTAAAAAAATACAATATCCTTGCATTGTCCCCAGAACATTGTATCCTAAATTCAAAAATGCCGTCTTTCAAAGGTTTTGAATGTGGCTCTCTTAAGTTGCCCCGTACTCTTCCACGTAATCAAAAAAGTCAACAACTTTAGCACGGAACTTTTCATTTAAAGTATCCAAAAAATCGTAAACTGGTCGTTTACCATTTTCTGTTTCATAGTATACTATTTTCCAACTGTTCATTATATATAGTATATACCAAACTTGTCATAAAGTCAACTGTTTTTATAAAATTTTTCTAGAAAACAACTTTTAAATTGCTAACTTTCTGTGCCTAGTAAGAAGTCTACAGTTACATCAAAAAATTTGGCAAGGCGGATAAGTGTGTCTAGGCTTGGCTCTCGCCTACTATTTTCCCAATTTGCAACCGCCGCGTGTGACACGCCAAATTCTTTTGCAAACTCTCTTTGTGTTAAGCTATTCTGTTGTCTAAGTTCTTTTAAAACTTGCCCTAATAAATTTTTCATAGTGCAAGTATAACATACCGAAAGCAAAAATGTTTGCCCTTGCTTTCATTTTGTTACCAAAACGCTTGACATTTTATTGTAAAACCTTTATACTGTTGGTATCAAATTGAAAGCATAAACAAAAGGAGAAATAAACAATATGGAAATTTTTGCTGAAAGGCTTAGGTTGTTAAGGGTTAAGGCGGGGCTTAGTGAGGCGCAACTAGCAAAGGAGTTGGGCTTTAGCGCTAGTGATATTAAAAATTATGAGGCTTGTAAAAGCGTGCCAAAAATTAGGCGCGTTATAATAATTGCCGATTTTTTTAACGTAACGACAGACTACTTAGTAAACACAAAAAAATACCAACAAACCCTTAAAAAAATTTTTAGAGAATAGCAACTAAAATTGGTTGTATGCTTATGTTTTAAACCAGCACTAGCGCGGTTGTTAGTTAGAGTATGCGGTTAAATCTAACCCTGCTATGTTTTCGCCTTTTACAAAGTGGAAGTAGCCGGCAGAGGCTATCATTGCGCCGTTGTCTGTGCATAGGTTTATTGGTGGCATAACTAGGTTTATACCTTTTTGGGCGCATATCTCACCTAGGCTAGCGCGCAGATATGCGTTTGCGGATACCCCGCCCGCTATTGCAATTGTGTTAATTTTGCTTCCATTTTGGTTTACATATTCTAGCGCCCTTAGCGTTTTTATAACAAGTATATCTATTGCTGCTTTTTGGAACGACGCGGCAACATCTGCCTTTTTTAAGGGATAAGCGTTAAGCGATGAGCGATGAGTTTTTTCAGTTGCTTTGCTAGATAAATTAGCCCCTTGCCCCTTACCACTGTTCGCTGTTCGCTGTTCCCTGTCCGCTGACTTCAGTCCGCTGTTCCCTGAACCCTGACCCCTGTCCGCTGTCCGCTGTTCGCTGTTGTGCACATAATTTATTACTGCCGATTTTAGCCCAGAGTAAGAAAAGTCTAGGCTGTTGTCATCTAGTAGCCCTCTTGGAAATTCTATATTCGGCTCGCCCTTTTCTGCCATTTTTTGTATGGCTGGTCCGCCCGGGTAGCCTAACCCTAGCACCCTTGCAATTTTATCAAACGCCTCGCCGCAAGCGTCGTCTCTTGTTTGCCCTAGCACTTTGTGCTTGTTATAATCTGACACCAAAACAATTTGCGTATGCCCGCCACTTACAAGCAAACACAAAAAGGGCGGCTTTAAATTGTTGTCTGCTAGATAACAACTTGCTACGTGTCCGTCCATATGGTTTAGTGCAACAAGCGGAATGTTGTTTGCGTAGGCTAGTGTTTTAGCAAAAGTTGTACCAACTAAAAGCGCCCCTAAAAGACCCGGTCCGTTTGCTATTGCAACCGCGTCTATGTCGCGTATGGTTAAGCCCGCCTTATCCATTGCCTCTTTATAAACTGTTGTTATAGACATTGTGTGGTTTCTGCTAGCAATCTCTGGCACAACCCCGCCGTAAAGTCTGTGGATTGGTATTTGCGTGCTTATTACGTTGCTTAAAATTTCTTTGCCGTTTTTAACAACTGAGATAGCCGTTTCATCACACGATGTTTCAATTCCTAAAATATTCATAATATTACTCTAATAAAAAGCTTTCTATTAAGGCCTCTAACTCGCCATCTAGTACTGCTTGTACATTTGAAGTTTCGTAGCCAGAGCGGTGGTCTTTCACCATTTTGTAAGGGTGCAGTACGTAAGAGCGTATTTGGCTACCCCATTCTATTTTGCGCTGTGTGCCTTTTAAATCTTTAATATGCTCTTTTTGTTGCTCTTGCATTAATTTTATAAGGCGCGACTTTAATTCTTTAAGCGCGTGTTCTTTGTTTTGTAGTTGGCTTCGCTCTTTTTGGCATTGCACGACTATACCCGTTGGCAAGTGGGTTATTCTAACGGCACTCTCTACCTTGTTAACATTTTGCCCGCCAGCCCCGCCCGCACGGAATGTATCAATTTTTAAATCTTTCGGCTCTATTTCTAAGCCCTTTGGTTTACTAGTTTTACCGCCCCCTAAGGTATTGCCCCCTAAAGAGCCACCCCCAAAAAAGTTGGCTACTGTATCATCTATTTGCGGTATAACCTCTACCGCCGCAAAACTTGTGTGGCGGCGGTTTCCACTATCGAAAGGCGATATTCTCACAAGCCTATGCACGCCCATTTCTGCCTTTAAAAAACCATAGGCAAACTCGCCCTCTATTAAAAGTGATACCGACTTTATACCAGCCCCATCGCCCGCTTGCTCATCTAACACCGTAACATTATACTCTTTACTTTTAGCGTACATCGTGTACATACGAAGTAGCATTTGCGCCCAGTCGGCACTATCTGTGCCGCCCGCGCCCGCTTGTATAGACAAATAAGCGTTAGATAAATCGTACTCGCCACTTAGTATGCTTGTTACGTAAAGTTTTTTAACAGTAGCCTCTATAGACTGAAAAGAGTTATGCAAACTGCCAAGTAGCGTCTCATCATCATCTAAAATGTCTAAAAATTCGGCAATTTCTGCAAGGCTGTTCTCTGCCGCTTCAAACCGACTTATAACCTTTTCTAAAAAACTTGCGTGCTTAAAGGCTTCGAATGTTTCTTTACCAACGTGTATTACACCGCTCTCACTCTTAACTTTTATGCCTTGTAATTCGGCTTTTAAGTTTTCTAAGTCAAAGAAACTCCTTTGCTTTTTCAAGCATTGCCAAGCAATTTTTTATTCTCGTTTTTAAAACAATTTTATCAATCATAAAATCAAAATGTTAAATTTTAAATGTTAAATGTTTAATTGTTTCACCGCTGGCGCGAGCAAGTTTATAATTTCAAATTGCTTACAAATACATATTATTTGACTGCTCAACCGCAAAGGCTTTAATGTGTTTAGCAATTTAACATTTAACATTCAACATTTAAAATTAGTTGTTAATTATTTCCATTAAGTCTCTTAGGGCTACTCTAAACTTGTTGTCTTTATGCTCTTCCACTTGGTTTCTTGCGTGCATTATGCTTGTGTGGTCGCGCCCGCCTATTATTGCGCCTATACTTGCAAGCGGAATTGCAAGCAGTTCTGATATTAGATATATGGCTATAAAGCGCGCCTCTACAATTTCTTTTGTGCGCTTTTTGCCTACGATATCATCTTTACTTATTCTGAAATATTTGCTTACTTTTGTTATTATCTCATCTGCTGTGAGAGAATCTTTTGGCGTGTTGTCTGAATAGTCTGCTAGCGCCTCTTTTGCAATCTCAAGGGTCGGGTGAGCGCCACGCCCAACAAGCGACGAAAACGCAATAACGCGCGATAGCATACCCTCCATATCCCTTATGTTTGTGCTTGTTTTTTGCGCTATAAACTCTAGCACATCTTTTGGAACATTTGCGCTTGCCTCGTGCGACTTTGTTTGAAGTATTGCTATGCGTGTCTCTAAGTCGGGTGGCTGAATATCTACTATAAGCCCCCACTCTAGCCGTGTTCTGATACGCTCTTCTAGTGGGTGTATATCTTTTGGGCGGCGGTCTGAGCTTATTATTATTTGGCGACTTGACTGGTGAAGCTCGTTGAAGACGTTAAAAAATTCTTCTTGCAAGCCCGTTTTGTCTGCAATAAACTGTATGTCATCTATCATTAAAACATCTACATTTCTGTACTTCTTTTTGAATGGCGAGGCGTCCTTTTTTTGTGTGCGTATGTACGATATAAAGTCTTCTAAAAAGCGCTCGCAAGTCACATACAACACGTTTAGATTTGGCTTTGTGGCTTTAATCTCGTTGCCTATTGCGTTCATTAAATGGGTTTTGCCAAGCCCTACATTTCCGCAAATAAAAAGCGGGTTAAACTTTTTACCCGGCTCTTCCGCTACTGCGCGCGACGCCGCCTGTGCAAACTCGTTAGATTTGCCCACAACAAAACTAGCAAACGTATAGCGCTGGTTAAACATATTTATAGTGGGCTGGGGCGTATTTAAAGGATTTGTCTGCACCGCTTTTACACGGCGCCCATTAGACATAGCAATCTCACTTTGGTTTTGAGCATCGCCACCGCCACTTTCCCCCACTAGTAAATCTACATAGTCTTGCCTTTGCTCTTCCGTTATAACTTCTATTACAAAAGATGTATGCTGACCTAGGTCTGTTGCTTCTCTAATCAGTTCTGGCGCAAGCCCTTTGGCTATTACCCCCCTGCTTCCGTCACTAGTTTTTTTGCTTCCTGCCTTGCTTTTTTTGGGCGCTTTAGCAAGCCCCTCGCGCGAAGACCACTTTTTTAAAATGGCTTCTTTGCTGGCTTCGTTTATGCTCTCTTCTATAATACGCTTGAAGTTGTTAATAATAACAGCCCGTACTTGCTTAGAAGATGCAACAAGCACTAGTTTGTTATCTATTACACATAGTGGCTCTAATGACTTAACCCAAGTATCAAAAGACACACTATTAATTTGGCTCTCAAGCCTCAAAAGCGTATTTGCCCAAAGTTCCATATTTTTCAATGTTAAATTTTAAATGTTAAATTTTAAATTGTTTCACGCTGTCGCGAGAAAATTTACTTGCAAATTGCGTGAGAATACAAATTGCTGGCTGTTCAAAAGTAAACGCATTAAATGTTTGCAACAACTATTCATTATTCAATATTCATTATTCATTAGTAAGCCTTTGGCTCGCCAAAGGCTTACTCTTCTTCTTCTTCCTCTATTAGTTCGGCTTCTGGTGGGGTTACTGCTACTGTAACTACCTTGCCCTCATTTTTAATGCGCATTAGTCTTACGCCCTGCGTATCGCGACTGATTTTAGAAATTTCTTTTGCGTTCATTCTTATAACTACGCCGTTGTCTGCAATAACCATCAAGTCGTCATCTTCTCTAACTTGCTTTAAGCCTATCAGCCTGCCCGTTTTTTCTGTAAACTTACCAGCTTTCACGCCTTTACCAGAACGCGACTGTAAGCGGTATTCTTCAAGTTCGCTTCTCTTGCCGTAGCCATTTTCTGTTATCGTAATAATTTGGTGACCATCTTTAACAACGCACATATCTACAACATAGTCATCATCACCAAGTTTCATAGACCTAACACCCGCCGTGTTTCTGCCCATAGCCCTTACGTGTTCTTCACTAAACCTTATGCACTTGCCCTCAAAACTTGCAACAATAATCTCATCTCTGCCGTTAGACTTTTCTACCGCTATAAGTTGGTCGCCCTCGTTTAGTTTAATTGCTATTTTACCCGTTCTGTTTATGCGCTCGAACTCTTTTAGGCTTGTCTTTTTAATTAGCCCGCTTCTTGTTGCCATAATTAAGTTGCCCACATTACGCTCTTCTAGTGGTATTACCGCCGCAACTCTCTCATCTTCCTCTAAGTTTAGCAAGTTAACAAGCGCACGCCCCCTAGCAGATTTAGAGGCCTCTGGTATCATAAACGCCTTTATGCAGTATACGCGCCCCTTGTTTGTAAAAAACAATACATCATCGTGCGTACACGCCGTAAACATCTTAACAACAAAGTCTTCTTCTTTTGGCTTATGACCCTTAGCACCCTTTCCGCCCCTGCGCTGTGTTCTAATCTCAGAAGTTGGCAACCTTTTGATATAGCCTAGGTGAGTCATAGATATCATAACGTCCTCTTTCTCGACTAAGTCTATGCTCTCTATCTCAGAACTGTCGTACGATAACTCAGAACGCCTTTCGTTTCCGTGTCTGCCCTTAACTTCTAAAATCTCTGCCCTAACAATTGCTAGTTGCTTTTTCTTATCTTTTAGTATACCCTCTAAGTGCTTTATTTTCTCTTGTAAATCTTTAAGTTCGTTTTTTAACTTTTCTACTTCTAGTTGCGCAAGACGCCCAAGTCGCATTTCTATTATCGCCTTAGTCTGCTTTTCTGTAAGTAAGAAAGCCTTTTGAAGTTGCTCTTGCGCCTCGTGCGTATCGCGCGACTTCCTTATTATGCGAATAACTTCGTTTATGTGCGCTAGTGCCTTTACTAGCCCCTCTACTATGTGCGCCCTTTCTTTTGCCTTTTCTAAATCGTAGCGCGTTCTGCGCTCTACTACTTCAACTTGGTGGTCTAGATAATGCATAAGCATATCTTTCAGCCCCAAAATTTTTGGCTCGCCATTTACAATAGACAAAAATGTTATGCCGTTTTTCACTTGTAAATCTGTCATTTTATAAAGCGTGTTCAGCACGACATAAGCTTGCGCATCGCGCTTTATATCTATAACTATGCGCATACCCGTTCTGTCTGAATAGTCGTTAGCGTCCGTTATGCCCTCTATCCTTTTGTCTTTAACAAGTTCTGCAATCCTTTCAATTAGGCGCGACTTGTTTACTTGATAGGGAAGTTCTGTAACAACAATTCTAGAGCGCGTACCATTCGCATACTCTTCTATCTCTGCCCTTGCCCTTATGGTTATGCCACCCCTGCCCGTTTTGTAAGCGTGCTTAATAGCGTTTCGGTTCATTATAAGACCAGCGGTTGGGTAGTCGGGCGCTGGGATATAGTGCATCAAATCGTCCAGCGTGATGTCTGGGTTATCTATCATAGCAACCACGCCGTCTATAACTTCGTTTAGGTTATGCGGCGGAATATTTGTTGCCATACCAACAGCAATACCGTCCGTTCCGTTAACTAAAAGGTTTGGGTACCTTGCGGGTAAAACGGTCGGCTGCATCATCGTGTCATCAAAGTTTGGGTAAAAGTCTACAGTTTCTTTGTCTAAATCTCTGATAAGCTCACTTGCAATTTTAGAAAGGCGCGCCTCTGTATAACGCGCGGCAGCTGGGCTATCACCATCTACAGAACCAAAGTTTCCGTGACCATCAATAATCGGCTCTCTCATAGAAAAGTCTTGCGCCATTTTAACTAGCGCATCGTAAATAGAAGCCTCGCCGTGCGGGTGATACTTACCTAATACGTCACCAACAACGCGGGCAGACTTTCTATAAGGCTTGTCAGATGTTAACCCCAACTCAGACATCGCGTAAATAATACGCCTATGAACAGGCTTAAGCCCGTCTCTAATATCCGGAATCGCACGGCTCAAATTAACCGCCATTGCATAAGATATAAAACTAGACTTCATCTCTTCCTCTAGTTTAATCTTATTAATCTTGCTTTTTTCTAAGAGTTTCTCATACTCAATCAACTTCTCAGCATCAGCCACTTTCTTTTTACTCATAATATTTTTTACACTCCTTTTTGCTTATGGAAAAAAGATTTACCTAAAACTCGTAAAGTTTTTTCCCAAATATTTTGTGTGTTTACGTTTTTACTTAATTTTTATCTTGCTCTCTAGTACTTAAATCTCTAAGTCTTGTAGTGTTCTAGACTTTGCGTTTTGCTCTATAAACTCGCGCCTTAGTTCTGGGCGCTCGCCCATTAGCATACTGAATGTCTCTTCTGCTTCGAAGGCATCATCCATCGTTACTTTTAGTAGTGTGCGATATTCTGGGTTCATAGTTGTAGACCAAAGTTGGTCTGCGTTCATCTCGCCAAGCCCTTTATAGCGCTGTATTGTTGTGCCTTGCCTGCCCACTTTGTCTAGATGTTGCTCTAACTCTTTGTCTGAGAAAAGGTATGTGTCTTGCCTACTTTTTGTAACCTTATATAGTGGTGGGCGCGCAATGTATACGTGACCGCCCTCTATAAGTGGGCGCATATATCTAAAGAAAAACGTAAGCAAAAGTATGCGAATGTGAGAGCCATCTACGTCCGCGTCAGTCATAATAATTATGCGGTCGTAGCGTAATTTACTTATATCAAAGTCGTCGCCCACGCCCGCGCCGAACGCCGTAATCATAGCCTTAATTTCCTCGTTTTCTAAAACCTTACCTAAACGTGCCTTTTCTACGTTGATAATCTTACCTCTAAGTGGCAAAATCGCTTGGAAGCGCCTATCCCTACCCTGCTTAGCCGTGCCACCAGCGCTATCCCCTTCTACTAGATAAATCTCGCATAGGCGCGGGTCTTTCTCTGTACAATCAGACAACTTTCCCGGTAGCGTAGTGCTTTCAAAAACCGACTTTCTCTTTGTCAACTCCCTTGCGTTTCTAGCCGCTTCCCTTGCGCGCTGAGCGGTTAAGCACTTCATAATAAGTTCGCGCCCAATCTTTGGGTTCTCTTCTAAAAAACTTCCAACAAGTTCGTTAATCGCGCGCGCCATAAGCGTTCGCATATCAGAGTTTGATAACTTCGTTTTAGTCTGCCCTTCAAACTGCGGGTTTGTTAACTTAACTGATATAACGGCGGTAAGCCCTTCTCTAACATCTTCACCGCTTAAGTTCTCTTTATTATCTTTTATAAGACCATACTTTTTAGCATAGTCGTTAACAACTTTTGTAAGAGAGTTTTTAAAACCCTCTAAGTGCGTTCCGCCCTCTTCTGTGTTAATGTTGTTTGCGTATGCAAATATAACCTCGTTGTAACTGTCGTTGTACTGCATAGCAACTTCTATCTCAACGGGCTTATCTTTCGTGCCTGCGCGTTGCAGAATATATAAAGGCTGTTCGAAAAACAGTTGGTCTTTGCTTCTGTTTAAATAGTTTACAAACTCTATAATACCGCCCTCAAACTTAAAACTCTCTTTTTGCTCTTTGCCTACTCTTTTGTCCTCTACAATAATTGTAACACCGCTGTTTAAAAATGCTAACTCGCGAAGTCGCGTACGTAAGTTTTCGTACACAAAAATTGTAGACTCGAATATATCGCTATCAGGCATAAACGTTATTTTAGTACCCGACTTTTTAGCCTTGCCAATTACTTGAAGCGCGCGCTGTGGTATGCCCCTGTTATAAACTTGCTTGTGGTGGTTGCCATCTCTAAATACTTCAACTTCTAGCCACTCAGACAGCGCGTTAACAACTGAAATACCAACCCCGTGAAGCCCGCCCGAAACCTTATATCCGCCGCCGCCAAACTTACCGCCCGCGTGAAGTTTAGTTAAAACAACTTCTACAGCAGAAACCTTTTCTTTCTTGTGAATTTCTGTTGGAATACCGCGCCCATTATCCTCTACTGTAACGCTGCCGTTTTTGTTAATCGTAATAAAAACGCTATCGCAATGACCCGCTAGCGCCTCATCTATACTGTTATCAACAACTTCCGTTATAAGATGATGAAGCCCCTTAAGACACGTAGAGCCTATATACATACCCGGACGCTTCCTAACCGGGTCTAGCCCTTCTAAAACTTGAATTTGGTCTTGCCCATATTTTTGTGTAACTTTTGTAGACATTTAAGCCTCCCTACCCACTAGTATCCTATTTGGTTTTTGTAATGTTAAATTTTAAATGTTGAATGTTAAATTGTTTAGCCCATTAACTACTTTGCGTCTCAACAGTTTAAATTAACTTTTTAAAACTTTTTTGGCACTATTGTTTGGGTTTTAATATGATTTTTTCTTGCTTTAAAATCTGCTTTTCACATCTTTCAAAGCCTATATAAACTGTATATTATATGGTAACAAAAAACAAAAAAAAAGTCAAGTAAATACCCCTTAAACTTGACTTTTTTTGTGCGATTTTTGACAAATTTTACCGCGCCACTATTTACTATTCATAGCCCACTATTTGCTATTACTTGTCCGCTTTTTGCTATTCCTTGTCCGCTATTTGCTAGCCACAACCTTTTTTTGATGCCCACAATAAATTGAGTTACTTATCAGAAATTTCTGCCATAACTAATTTTTTTAAGTTTGCTAAACTTCCTAGCGCTTCTTTTAATTCCATCATTTTAGATTGGTGGCTGTTAACTTCTATATCCATTGCAGACTTAATATCCCCCTCAATCTCTTTTGTTAAATCTGCTACAACATCTATCAGTTTTTTACTCATTTTGTTTTTCACTCCTTATCCTTTTGATATTTAGACTGCTTTAGCCTATGGTATAATAATACAGTATTTTACAAAATAAGTCAAGCGAATGGAACGTATTAGTTCGTTATGTGAAAACTTTTTTTATCATTGTATTATTAAATTATGAGTGGTGAAACTTATTCTATTCAAAAATTCGCAGAAAGATTAGCCGAATTAAGAGAAGAAAAAAACTTTACAAAAAGGCAACTTGCCGATGAAGCAGGCTTTGCACATACAAACATATCAAGGTGGGAAAGGGGCATTAGAGAGCCGGGCATAACAGCCGTTGTAAAACTAGCCCGCTATTTTGACGTTAGCGTATCTTACCTACTAGGCTTAGAAGACTAACTTACAAAAAGCATAATTTTATGCCAATTAGTTTTGCTTTTTGAAACTTTTAAGTTTTGTTTTACACTTACCTATGGAAAACTTTAATACATATTCTATCCAAAAATTTGCTGATAGGCTATTTGATTTAAGAAAAGAGTTTAATCTAACTACGCAAAAACTTGCAAACGCAGTAGGCTTTTCGCAAACCTGCATATCAAGGTGGGAAAGGGGCATAAGAGAGCCGGGCATTACAGCCGTTGTAAAACTAGCCCGCTATTTTGACGTTAGCGTATCTTACCTACTAGGCTTAGAAGACTAACTGACAAAGTCATAATAGCGAATTTCTGTCCGTTACGCCTTTTTTACAACTTTAACTTTTTCTGTGCTAGGAAAAAACACGCGCCAATCAAAACCTAAAAGCGCGCCTAACTTTTGTGCTACTTTTGGGGAAGGTGTGCGCTTGCCACTAAAAATGTAATTGATATAACTCTCACTTACATCTAACAGTTTTGCAACCCTATACTTAGACAAACCGCTTTTCTTTAAATGCTTGTCAATTAATTTTGGTGCGTCAGGCGCACTCTCATACTCGCTGTATGCATAAGTATTGCCCGCGTATTCTCTAACAAGCATAACTATATTTTCTTTGCCGTACTTAGTTATTGTCTCTTGCAACTTAGATGGCGGGTTATGCTCTATGTGGTCTAAATCTAGCCACAGCGCTAGCACTTCGCTTGCCATTGTGTATGCTTCCTCTAAACACTCACCGCTTGTTATACAACCGGGCAAGTCCGGAAAAGTCACAACAAACTCGCTCTCATCTTTTTTAAAAACCGCTGGATATATATTGCTCATAAATTAAACCCTCCTTACTTAAGACCCGCTTGCTTTAAAATTTCACGCTCTAGCCCTTTGCGTAAATCTTTGTTCCCCATAGGCACAACTGTTGTTCTTTTTGTTGATGCATTATGCATAACTAGGTGCGAGCCATTTTGTCGCAACTTTTCAAAACCATTTTTCTCTAGGTGCTTTACCATTTGCTTTGGCGTCATTGGCATTGCAGATACCCATAGTACATAGTATATGTACTTCCTATAAAAGTATATTTAGCCCTACTAACATTATATAAAATACTTAACAATTTGTCAAGCATTTTGCCATAAAAATCGTTAACTTCCCACACATATTTTTTGTTATACTACGCACTATAAAGTTATGCGAAAATATGTTTTAAGTAATAAGTTTAATATTTTAGTGCTGGCGGCGGTTGTTTTAGCAAGTGTGTTTGTTTTTGCTGGTGGCGTTGCCGAGCAACCGGCGGTGGCTTGCCTAAAGCCTAGTAAGCCGGCAGTAAATCAAACTGTCGAAACTGTTCACATTCCGGTTATAATGTATCATAGTGTTAAAGATAAAAACAAGGGCAAGTATATAGTAGGCCCAGCCACATTCGAGGCTGACATCTTACACATCAAGCAAAAGGGCTATACGCCTATTGTTGTTGCCGACTTAATCGCGTGGCAAGCGGGCAAAAAAGATTTACCACCAAAGCCCATTATGCTAACGCTAGACGATGGTCAAAAAGACAACTACTTTAATGCATTTCCCATTTTAAAAAAGCACAACACAAAAGCGATTATAAGTGTTATTGGCAAAACCATAGATGAAAATTATCTACCCGCAAACGCTTCTGCACAAGGCGAGAAATACCAACAAGCAAGCGAGCAACAAACGCAAAAACTTAAAAAGCGAAGCGGTATGGCGCACCTTTGTTACGAGCAGATAAAAGAGATGGCTGATAGTGGCTTTGTAGAAATTCAGAACCACTCTTACAATATGCACAGCGCCCGCCCACGCCTTGGTATGAAAAAGAAGCATAACGAGAGTTACGAATGCTATAAAAAGGCGCTAGAAGCAGACCTTATGCGGCTTCAAACAAACCTTACACAGCGCGCGGGCGTAACGCCTACGGCAGTAATATTCCCCTTTGGCGAAATCACCCAAAAGTACACAACGCGCGCGCTAAAAGAGTTAGGCTTTAAAGCAAGTTTCACGTGCTACAACGGCATAAACAAACTAACCAAAAACAGTTGCCTGCACGAACTAAAGCGCTACAACCGCCCGCACGGCATATCCACAGAAGCCTTCTTCAATAAAATATTCTCACAAGTAGAAAAATCTAAAGCAGAAAAAAACTAACCAAAGTCAAACAACCCCAAATATATTTTAAATTTTTCACTAAGATTTTTCACTAAGATGTATAAACAAACCAAAACCGCACATACTTATAATGTCGACATTGATGCATCTTAAGATTAAACAAAAAGCAGGTTACTTCCCCAACCTGCTTTTTTGCTTTTTGTTTCTATTCTAATTTACTAATTACCTAAGTTCTATGTGCAACGTTTTGCCTAATGTTGATGCTAGCGTGTGTAGATAGTTAAGCGAGGCGTGCATACCCTCTTCAATAAATTCTAACTCTTCTTTTTTAACGCCTACCTTTTTTGCTAGTTCGTTTGCGGGTATTTCGTTTTTTGCTAAAATTAATTCTTCTATAAGTGCAAATTCTGTCTGCAACCTATCGTACTCTGCCTTTACTTCAATATTTTCTAAATCTTGTTTTAAATGCTTTTGATATCTATTCATAAGTTATAACCCCCTTTGCTCGTAATCTGATTTATATTTTTTTGCTTTGTCTAACTCTTTTGCTGGTGTTTTTTGCGTTTTCTTTGTAAAGCCATTTGTTAATATAATTTTTTTGTTAGCAGTAAAAAAGTAAAATATTCTTATTTCATTCCCCGTAGATATTCTCAATTCTAAAATTCCGTCTTCCATATATCTAGAGTATGGCATTCTAAGTTCTTTACCCACGCTTTGCAATAAGCCAATTTGCCTATGTACTTTAGCCCTTGTTTTTGCATCTAGTGTTTTTATGTACTCTTCCGCGGGCGCGCTTCCACTCTCTGTTTCATAATAGTCTACTATCCACATACCCTTATTATATACCATTTTCGCCAAAAAGTCAACTGTTAAGTAAATTTTCTGAGCGCAAAAATTTTAAAGCCGCGGAACGCCTATTTGTACGATACGCGGCTTTAAAATAACGCTAACTTACTTTATGCATTTGTGGTCGGGTCTACGTGTAAAACAAAGTGGTCACTTCCCCGTGGCAAGTCTGCTAGAATGCGTTGTTTCTTACCACAAACTTACATCTGGCGTGGGTACTGTAGGTGTGCCACCCCATACTATGTTTGTAAGCATATTCATTTCCCAATCCCCCGTTACAACCGCTTGCATACCAACTATACGACCTTCCGAATCTAAAACCACAACTGCTGTGGTTTCCATAGTGCCTAGGTCGTCTGGTAATTCTACGCTTATAGTGTAAGCAATTAAATAACCATTTTGATATGTTCTGCCTACCATATTTGTTGCTTGCTCCAAATCATCTAGCCCACTATCTTCGTCCGCCAAAAATGTAGACATTGCTTGCCAAAACTCTTCTTCTATATCGTCTGCATCTGTAACAATTTCTCTAGAGTAGCCGCCGTCCC
>WQRI01000041.1 GCA_009786825.1 Bacillota bacterium | reverse complement strand
GCAGCCCTAATATCCAAAACCCTTGCTGTAATTGTTACACTACCAACACCTACCGCCGTAAGCAAGCCACTTTGGTTAATCGTAGCAACACTAGTGTTAGAACTAGACCACTCAATGTCTCTAGTTGCATTCAGCGGATAAACATTAATGCCCAACTGCAAAGTCTCACCCATTCTAATTCTCGTGTCGCCCAAAGCCACTATCTCAATAGATATAGGCAAAGGCGGCAACACCACAATAGGCAAATCATTAATAGGTGCGTTTTCAACTAGCCGCATAAAATTATTTACGTGACTACCAACACAGCAAGCACTACAAATATTATAGTTATCAAACTCTATAAAGTTGGCTTGCCAGTTTGTAGTTAGTGGTAAGCCTGAATTTCTCGGCGCTAACTGTGCAAGCGGAACGTGCCTAATATCCAAAAACAACATTAGATACTCTGAATTAATATTACTAACGCGCGGCGCTAAACTCCCGCCGTACATTATCTGCATACTAAAACCACTTCCGCCACCAGCAAAATAATCAAACAGCCTATTGTTATTAAGCAACCTAATTTGTATGTACCTAAAATTATGCGTATGATGCTGGTTTAAAGGTTGCACACTAGCATACGTATTTTCTATTTTCTCAAAACAAACTACCCCAACACAAGCATTTGCACTATCTCTTTGTTGTAAAGCAATAACACTAAACACCAAAGTAACTACCACTAGTGCCACAATTGCCCCCGCTAATCTTTTCTTATTCCTTAAAACTGTCATAAAATTTTCCTCCTATCTAAAAGATAAGGGGGATAAATCTTTAGCATATCCCCCTACCTTAACCTACCTTCTCGGCTCGTTCCACCTACCCTCAGTCTGCTTTTTTGCTATTAAAGCATTTCGCTCTTCATCACTCTTAGACATAAACCAATGTTGCTGACCAACTGCTCTCTCATAACCTTTGTAATGATTATTTGCTTTAACTATGTTGCCATCTTGAAAAGCCTCGTTCGCTTGTATGTAATGATACAACCGCCTATCTCTTGCAGGCATACCCCTTTCAAAACTACCAGAATTATTCGCAACTGGAACTGTTGCTACAGTTTCTGCTGTTTTTGTAGTCTTGGTTGTTGCAGTCTTTGCCGTACTACTTTTTGCATTCTTTGCCATAAATCTTTACCTCTCTTTATTTTGCTTTGTTTGTTCTCTCGTGCTTCTTCCACACATAGTTGATAATGTTGTTGCTGTTGCCTATAGGCATAAACCTCGCAACTATGCCATCTACAAACTCTAACCTAAAACTTATGTAAACATTGCCTGTCCTATCAGATATCTCTTCCGTAAGCGTAAAACTTTTAATAGGCTGTGCGTGGTCTGCCTTTAATAACTCTAAATATTCTAAATGTTGCTTGCTTTCTTCATCAAGCCTCTCACTCTTAATCTTAGAACCATTTACCAATTCCGCAACCGCCACAGTATACTTTTGCCTAAACGCAGTCTCACTAGCAAATTTAACTTCCCTTACAATCTGACTTAAATCTCTTATTCTCGCTGTTCCCATAACTTGAAAAACCTCCTTTTACGTGTTTTAATTTTGTTTTTTGTGCGCACAAGAGGCGGCTTAAATAAAAACCCCTCTATATATAGCCACGAAAAAGGCGGTTTTTAAACACTTTTTATAAAAATTTTTTTAACTTATTATAAATTCTTTCTAATTTTTGCGACAGCCCCTGATAACTAACACCCTTTTCTTTGGCTAATTCGCTGATAGAAATACTCTCGTAAAACACCTTTTGCAACAGCAATCTATGCTCTGGCTCTAGTTTTGATAAAGCCTTGCGCATACGCGTTTGTAATTCTTTCCGCTCAACCGCATAATACGGGTCACTTTCGTTGTCTGCAAAACTAACACCCTTTTCTTTCAAATAATCTAAAGAAATGTGTCTGCGTGTTTCCTTTCTGTTGTTGCTTTTTTCTTGTGTCTGCAACTGCTCATACACGCTATAAATCTCACCACTAACCGCAACTTCACTAGTTGTGCCATCTGCAAACTCATACACGATTACATTTTGGTTTTCTTTTTGTCCGCTTAAATCACTTTGGATTTCTTTTTCAAACTCTGTTCTCATAATTTGTTTTAACAAGTGCCTAACCGCTAAATACTTACTTTGACTTAGTAAAATCTTTTATAATAGATAGGGCTATTTCTTTATCAAACTCACTTAAGTTTTGTTGCAACTGCCTTTTCAAAAAATCTACTTGCTTATTGGATAAATTTTTCTTTCCTAAACAAGCACCATTTTCTATAAACACACCGCCGCCATATCTGCCACGCTCTGCATAGATAGGATAAATCTCACTGAGTTTTTGAATATCTCTTCTAATCGTGCGTTCGTTAACATTAAATTCAAATGCTAGGTTAGACACTCTGTCGTGTCTTCTTTTGCTCATTACTTTAAGCAAACTTTCTCGCCTAGCATTTGTGTCAAGCACCCCGTTATTACCTCCTTTTTAAAATTTTATAAACAGAGTTTACAAGTTAAACAGGACAAAACCTGTCCGCTTTAAAAAAACTTTTTTATCTTTTTTTAATTTTTTACTTGAAATACAAAAAGCCCGCTTCAGTTTTAAACCGAAACGGGCTTTTAATTTTGCTAAGAGTCGTTTATTTACCACCAAAACGCAAAAACTAAACCGCATCGGTTTAATTCTTGCAAGGGTGTAGTTGGCTTTAAACACGAACTCTCTAGTTTTAAGGTGTCGTGGCTCTACTTGTTGAACAAGCTCTCTTTCTACTTAACGGCAACCGCTCTCTAGTCAGTTGGGGTTAAAGCAGACGCAAATATTCAATTGTCAATTTTAGCCTTTTTTCTTTATAGGCTTTTCGTGTACTGCTATATGCAAAACATCTTTTTCAGACCTTATCACTAGTTGCTTACCACAAGTGCTGCAAGGCACGGCTAACCTACTCCCTATACCTATCCTAACTTCTTGCTCTGTCAAACAAATTGGGCAACCAAAACTTTGCATTCTAAAAACACCTCCATCTCTTAATAAATCTGTTCTTGGCGTAAATACATTCTGCAGCATTATACTGAACAACCTCTGTTAACCAAATTGTCTGTATATCCCTACCAACTTACCAACTACTGCATATTCTCTAGCGTCTAAATCTCTGTACATATCCCTATTGTCATTTTCAGGTCTTAACCACCTATTCTTGCCATTCTCTTTGACAAGCCGCTTTAGTGTCCAGTCTACCTCTTCAGAGCCATATCCACTTGGGGTTGTAGCAACAACAATTTGTCCATTCTCAGCATCGGGTTGTTGCCTAATTACTAAATGGTCACCACCAACAATACCTGCCCCAACCATACTCTCGCCCCTAGCAACAACAATAAAAAAGTCCCCTGCCCCCGTAAAGTAGTCGGGCAACTCTACCATCTGCTCGTAATTCTCACTAGCAAAAGCAGGCTCGCCGCAAGCAACAGTAGTAACTATAGGCACAAGCCGCCTCGTTGAAGCCACATACAACTCAGGCACAGCAATCTTATTTCTATCAGTCAACTCTATAAAGCCACGCTCTGCCAACGCGTGTACTACCCTATGCGCACGAGGCTCAGTAAGCCCAAACCGCTTCCGTATCTCACTCTGCGCAGGCGACACACCCCTATGCTTCCAATACCCCGCAATATACTCGCGCACGGCATCAACCACACTCTCATCTAATTTTCTAGGCATAACACCACTCCTTATAAATCTAATAAATTCCACAAGCAAAGCCACCAACTTAAACAAGCCAAACACCCAAACAAATAGATAACTTGCTGTTACGATATTAGTATACCACAACCTTAAACCCGTGTCAAGCATTTCACAAAACTTTTTTTAAAAAGCAACAAAAAAATTTAAAGCCACGCTCTCGACAAAATTAAACATCTCCACACCACTAAAAAAGCGTGGCTACAATAGTTTGTTAAAACTACCAACCACGCTTTAAATAATTTACATTTTACTTATATTTGCCTATTTACTCTTTTTAAAACTAGCGCCGCTGTTTTTATAAGGGCAACTTATCCTATTTGAATTGATTGCCAATTGAAAAGTGTACACGAATTTATTGTGTCTGTAGTAGGACCACCCCCACCTGTGCCGTTATGTGTTACCTGAAATGAATTAGAAAATATTGCCCCCGTCGCCACTCTGCCATTTCGAACTACTCCAGAACACGGAAGCATAATTGTTCCAACACCAAGCGCTGTAACTACTGTATTTGCAATAATAGCCGGTGTAACGGGCGCTTGTGGTTGAGGTACGTGAGCGTTACTATAAAACATAAATGAAATTGTCCCATTTGACCCACCACTTGGCACAACACTAACAGTACAACTAGTTAAAAATAAACCAGTAGACCACGCACTCCAAGTTGTATTTTGTAAAACTCTTCTCCAAGTTCGTCCATTATTATGATAAAAAATTTGGGTAAGTCGTGCATTTGTTGCTGGCATTACCTGTAAAACAGCAGTATTTGAAGTTGTTCCAGTTGTTACTGGGCTATTTGTTGTTGCAACACTTATTCTATAATAACCGGGATTTCTAACTTCGTTTAAGTTTGCACTTGGTAACGAATTATACCAAGCCATTACCTCCCCTATTCTATTTGAAGTAGATGTTGGTAGTCCTAAATGACCATAATTATTAATACAACCTAAGCCGTGCGTATTTGCAGATGTGGCGTGAGAAGTTGGCGCTGCCCCTATAGTAACCGATGTGACTGGTCCACTATCTGTACCTAAGCCTATATCGTTTCGCAAACTGTTTGCTCCCGTTTTGTCTCTCCAACGAGGGTTGTTGGCAGCATTACCACTTTCTAAAATTTGATTTCTCACAGTTTCACTTGTGGCTGTTCCCGTGCCTATGTTTTGTAAATTGCCGGTATTGTTAGTTGTGCCTGCAATTACAATACCGCGCCCTATCCCCCTTGCGCCATTTACAATGGTGGTACTGTTGTTAGCAACGGATAGAGCGCTATTAGCGGTTGTTTGTGCCGTGTTAGCCGCCGTTTGTGCTGTGCTTGCTGCGCTACTTGCACTATTTGCTGTATTTTGAGCAGCCGCTGCGTTTGCTACTGCTGTGTTGGCAGTTTCTTGTGCTGTGGTTACCCCTTGGTCTAAAACTTCTGTGTTTTCTACAACAGTATGAATATTATCCACTAAACTATTCATATCGCTGCTCGTTAGCACGCTTGCATCATTAAATTCGTTGCCTTCATTTACAATTTTAAGGTCTTGTTTTTTTGTTATGTTTCTTGACATTTTTTCATCTCCTTTAAGAAATATCTTTTTTGTTTCTTGGTTGTTTACCTACTAGTTCTCTTATCTCAGTATGTAACTCTCTAAATTTGGCTTTACGCTCTGATAAGTCTGGAATTTCTAAGCCCGCCTCTGCTTGAGCAAAATCTTGCGTTAATTTACTTAACTCCCATTCTATTTCAATTATTCTATTGTTCTTCTGCTGCAATTCCTCTAACTCTTGCCTTTGTTCTTTTGTTATACGAGATTTATCCCTTTCTACTTTTACCCTTTCTTCTAAGGGCTGTTTCCTTTCTTTTTCAATTTCTAACAATTTTTCAGGTTTCATATTTTCTCCTAGAGTTTCAAAAATTTTAACTTATTCAATTTTAATATTTATTTTTCTATCTCAACCCGCTAATAGAATTTATTGATATGTTCATATTTCCTAAGCGGTTCATACTATGCCACCCGCTTACTAATGTTACATTTGCCCTAATCTGTGTTTGGCTTATTCTCGTTAAAGTAACTGTATAGTTTACACTTCCTGCATCCCAACTGTCATCATCCCAGCAACAACCAAGCCAGCCGCAACAATCGTATGCCCATTCTTCCCACTCAGTTAACCTGAAACTCCCACTAAATGTTATGGCTTCGTTAACTCTCCAAAGCCTGTTAGAAAAACCTCTAGATGCACTACCACTAATGCCCCAAAACCAATAAGAACAACAACATTCATCACCATTAGAAATACTAATTCCAAAATTAAAACTTCTTATTATTTGCAATGCATTTCCAGCCGTTGCATTAAGCGTTAGTTGAAAACTTGCTGAAGTTCCGCCCGAAAGCCCGACCCAACTCGACAAATTTCCACCATTAGCAACTGCCATACCATTAGTTGCTATTGTAAGTAATTCGTGTCCAGCATTTGCTGATAGGGCGGCTCCCCTATTAGTGCTTGTCAAATTATCTATAACTTGTGGTATTGCAGGGAAGGCTATATTGCCACTCCCCAATATGTTCTGACCATTAACTGTTCTTATATTCTGACCACTCACTAGTGTTGCTTGCCTTGTGGTATCCACAGGGTGTGTATGGTTTATATTGGCTTTATTATTTAGCGCTTCACTCAGATTTGGTATTTCCTTTAATACTTCTTGAAGTCCTTCTACATCATTTTTAGTATGCTTATGGTTTTTTTGAGAAAATTTGCTCAATGCCTTAGCATTTAAACGAGTACCCTCTTCTATAATTTTTCCGGGTACATCTTGCAAGTCAAAAACATTTGGTTGATTTGGAACGGGTGTTAATTTTTTCCTATTTGGAAATTCAACCTCTCTATCCTTAATTTCGTACATTCAATAATCTCCTTATTGTTTTTTAATTTTTTTATATTTCTAAACTGAAATATTTTGATTAATAGTTTTTTTAATATTTGCCTACGTCATTTTTAGCAATGCTATCTGGGTAATTTTCTGTAAACACTCGCTTTTCTTTTTTGTAACTTCTGTTTAGAGTAACTTCTTTTTCGCCACCACATTCTATAGCGTTAGCAAATGTATCTCCGCTTATCTCTATTTTTCCATCTCTGTTTGCATACACAAAAGCACATATAGAATTTGCTAACTCTTTTAATATTCATAAAATGGCTAGCATCGTTAAGGTGGTATTGGTAATTTAATCATAATTTGTATTTCCTTTTTTTAATTTGTTGTTTTTTTAAAATGTTTGTGCTATACTTTAAGTATAGAAAATAAATTATTGTTGCAATTTAGCAACCAACGGGGTAAAAACAAAATGAAAAACAAATTTAGAAAACTTAGTTTGAAATTATTATTGAGTTTTGTATTAATTGCAAGTAGTATGTTTGTGTTTATTGCTTGCTCAAACGATTTAACCGACTTAGAAAGAGAACTTTACGCTTTGCGCAATAAAGTTAACTATTTACAAAATAACACTCAAGGTCCGCAAGGTCCAGCAGGTAATGATGGCGCTCAAGGTCCGCAAGGTCCAGCAGGTAATGATGGCGCTCAAGGTCCGCAAGGTCCAGCAGGTAATGATGGCAAAGACTGGACACCTACAGAGCGCATTTACCAACTAGGCGAGACGTTCACTAAGTGGCACGGTAGCCTAAGGTTATTTAGTGTTACCTTGCATAGAAATGATGCGCTCTCTAATCCAATAAGAATCACCATATTAAACTACAATATGCCCGGATATAGCACTAGCGCTTTCATTAGGGGTAGGCATATGACTACTGGTGGCACTTTCTCAACTCATAATTTTTCAAATAACATTTTATCAATAGGAGACTCCCGAGAATATATGGATATTGATGGTGCTTATTTTTGGTTCGGCACTCCTACTGCTGTTGCTGCTAACACAATGATTCCTTTTGTAAAATTTCGGTTAGCTCCATAATCACCTTTAAGTTGCCCTATTTATTTGAATTACAAATTCATCAAATCTTTCTGCCGGTGATTGCAACTCAATAACTAAACTACTGGCTGTTGCTTCGATGACCTTTACAAATGTTAAATCGCTTTGCCTAACTATGATTTCCCTTATTTCATCATAAACCTTTTCTAGTACCACAGTTGTTATTATCCTATAGCCTGTGGTGTTATTATTTTGGTCTACGATTGGTGTTACATTACAATCTGCTTTGTTTACTGTAATTGCTTCTGGCTCATTGCACTCCACCAACACCCAATATTCCACTCTAACTTGGTTAACAATAACTCTATTATTAACTGGTAGGTTAAAACTGAATGCGTTGTCTGGGTCTATTAATGCTTTTGCCATTATTTCTGTTTGGTTGGTTGCAAATGCGTCCCCCACATAGCCTTCTCCGCTATACAATATATGCCTATCTGATACCAGCCTATCTTCTGTTGTTCTGCCTTTGGTTGTTTGTCTGAAACCATTGCTAAGCACCATCTCGTTTGATAAAGTCTCGTAAACACTAACCTTAGGCTCGTGCATACTACGTGCTTTAAACATATCACTTAGCCCAAGTCCAGCATCACCTTTCCACGTAGTGTCTACAAAAGTTACTCCGTTTTTATACTTATCTATAATGTTTTTAGCAACAGATACCAAAAACTCTGGCTTTTTGCTTGCATCATTTGTTACAAACATATTTGCTTTGTAAGTGTATTCGTGCAGTCCATTTTTAGCAATGCTGTCTGGGTAATTTTCTGTAAACACTCGCTTTTCTTTTTTGTAACTTCTGTTTAGAGTAACTTCTTTTTCGCCGCCACATTCTATAGCGTTAGCAAATGTATCCCCGCTTATCTCTATCTTTCCATCTCTGTTTGCATACACAAAAGCACATATAGAATTTGCTAACTCTTTTAGCACATCCCAAGCAGACTTTTTGTTTATTAACACGAATGGCAACTTTACGTCTTTAATGCTATCGCACAAGTCTAAAATTTCTCTTATCACATCAAACAGCCCGTTGTCCCTTCTTACTTCCCCAATACGTTTAAATATCTCACTAATAACATCTTTTACGCTTACATTTTTATAGGGGCGTATATCTAAACTTTCTGAGTTAGCATTTCTTATGTTCATACCATAGTTAATTATTACATTTTGCAAACTGTATAAAATGTCGTACGCTTTAACATTCATAAAATGGCTGGCATCGTCTAACTTCCATTCTTTAGAATAAAATGTGCCTAAAGAGTATTTTTTTTCTCCGCATTTAATTTGGGCTTTTACACTTCTGTTGGGTCTTAACATTTCAAAATTTTTACGCTCGTAAAACTGTCTGTCCCTATTTAAAAAACTTGCCTTTAAATAATTGCTAGATATCCCGTAAGAAAGTCTATCTACAATAGAAGTTTTTTCCTCTAATATCTCTAAACTGCGTAAGTTATCCCCCGTAAAACTCTCGTGCATCTCACCACTAAAAAATGCAATTCTAGGTAGGGTATTTGGCAAACTCCACTCTAATATCTCTAACGTTACCCGCACAACATTACTCTCATCAAAGTAACTGTTACTCGCAAAATTAAAGCCATATTCTTTAAAGTTGCTAACTTCGTTATCTACTATTGTTGTATCTGCTTCGCTAAAGCTTACAGAACTATTCGTGCTGTCGGGTGACCTTTGAAATATACTAACATTAAATTTAGTAGGGTAACTAACTCTGTCTACACTTCTTAGCGTAAGCCACGGCAACCTTCTAGGCAATGTATATTCTATGCTAATAATTTGCGCTGGTTCAAATTTGTTAAATTCGTTACTTACTCTGTTTCCAACCCAGCCTGTAATTGTTTTTCTATCAACTAATTTGGTTAATTCGCAGTTTAACGGAATTCCTTTTTTATTAGTTCTATCCCCATAGGCTATCCTATCAAAAGATGCTATTACTGGCTGCACTTCTAACTCACCTTGAAACAGTTGTCTTGCTTGCGTGTTTGTAGCGCGGTTAGTTGTGGTAGGCTTTATAAAAAAAGCCGCGTTGTCTGTTTGCCCTGCAAAAAAATTAATACCTAGCAAGCCTTCAACTTTTCTAACTGTACTGGCGAAATCCATTTGATTTTTTGTGGTTTCGTTTTCATTCACTTTTCTATACCTCCACCAAATTTATTGAGATATTCTTCCACTTAATGTTATCATCTATTATTAATGGCTCAAATATAAAGTCTTCCACAATAAACTTGCGTAGTGTTTCATTATCAAGCAAATTACTGTAATTTGGTTTATCATCGTTTTTGCCCTTACTTTTTTTAGACACATCAAAACTATATTCTATAACTAGACCTTCTGTCATAGCTATTGAATTATTTGCACCAAAAATGCCTACAACATATTCGAAACTCTCTTTATCCAAATAGTCGTATATTATTTGCAAAGTTTGTTTTGTAGAGGCAATGTCTACGTGAAGTTTACCGCTTATACTTCTTTCAGAATTTTTTATGTATTCTATCCCCGGCAGCACTTTTGATGGTATAAGGTTTCCCTTTAAGTGCTGTCCATCTACCTTTATTTCTATTTGGTTTTTTTCCATAATTTTAAACCTCCCTCATTGTTACATTGTAGCCGCTGCGGCGTTGTTCGTTTTCTAGATTTGGTAGCATTACGCGTGCTAGGCGCGTTCCATCTATGTTTAAGACAACTTCGTTAGAAGTGCTTCTGCTTGGTCGCCTTGTGTTGCCTAATAGTGCTGATATACCTTGCATTACTGCGTTGGCTATGTCTGCTTTCATAGAAGCAAATTGTGGGCTAGAACCTAATGGGACAACGGCTTCTGGGTAGCGCCCTTCACCTACTAGTGCGAATGTAGGGGCTGATACAACCCCGCCGGTTGCCATCGCTGGTACGCTTACCCTTTGGGACGCCATTCGGTTTATTGCAACCCCTGCGCCTACTGTTGCCGCTATTGCCGCTGCACCTAGTGCTATGCCCACAAAGGGCTTTGCCATTATAGCAGCCAAGCCCGCCTTTGCCATTATGAAAAGTTTTTTGGCAGCGCCTACTGCCGCTTTGCCGGCTATGGCTAAGCCACCCACAAGCGCTTTGCCTGCCTTTAGTAAAGAACCGCCCGCCATTGCTGCCATTCCTTGCGCAACGCTTAAGCCTATCATAACGCCGTTTAAAACGCTTGTTATGTCTTCGCAGTCTGTAAGTTCTTTAATTTGACCCGCTAATGCTATTGTACCGCCCAGCGCACCTTCAGAAGCAAAAATTTGAGCAAACCCCAAACCCTCTTGAGCCTTAGCAAGCAAATTAGTTAGTCTTTCACATTCTACAAGTTCTTTCATATTGTCTATTAAAAGTTCTGTGCCTTCAAATATGCCCTCGTTCATAAAGGTTTGTGCAGTTGTTAAGCCTTTTGTTGCTAGGTCTAGCGTTTTGGTTATAGCCTCGCAGTCTGTAAGCGCTTCGAATTGCTCTAGTGCCGCTAGCGTGCCTGCCATTATGCCTTCTGTAAGAAGCGTGTCTGTAGCGTACAACGCGCCCTTTGCAACATCAAGCGCCCAAGTAATTGCTTCGTTTTCTGTTAGCGCGTATATATGCTCTAGCATTAGTTCTGTGCCTACGATAATGCCTTCGTTAACAAGCATATCTACTGCAGCCATAGCGCCTTTAGCACCTTCTAGCGCTAACGATAGCATACTGCTCTCGTCCATTGCCATACTGTATTCTTTTATGCTGTCTGTAATTTTGCTAAACGACATAACGCTTATGTCACTAACTTGTTTAATTGCAGCAGTAGTTTGCGCAAGTGAATCATTTACTAGCGCTAGTTTTGATAGCGCCGTAGATACACCAATTTCTATGTTTCCCATTTAGTTTCTCCTTGTTTTTCTAATTCCATTATTTTTTGTATGTCTTTTAGTCCGTCTTCAAATGACTGCTTTTGTTTAGTTGGCTTGTACATTTCATCAATTAGTTTGTTTGGTGGTTTTGTTTTTTTGCCACCATTTATGTAGTAGGCGGCGTAGTAGCCTGTTAGAATTGCGTTAGAGATATTTTGCTTTTGTTTGTCGTGATAGGCTTCTATAAATGCGTTGTATTCCCATAGTTCTAACGCGTAAATCTCGTTTGGTTTTAGCCCAGCAAGCGCGCCCGTTTTTACAATTTGAAGCCAGTTGAAAGGGTTGTTGTCTGCTTGTGGCTCTGCTAGCCCTTGCTTGCCTTTTGCAGTCTTAGACTGCTTGCAAACTTTTTTGCTACCCTTTCTTGCACCTCCTTTTCTGTTAGACCGGGGTATTGCAAGGCAAAAATAAATTTCTCTATATATTCCATAAGTTCCCCTAGCCCTAGGTGGTCTTCGCAAAGTTCTGTGAATTTTTCTTGTGTAATGGTTGGGTTGGCTTTTTTAACCCCTGCATAAAGCAGTTTAATTTGGTCATCTAATTTCATAGTTGCTATCCCCCCAACAGCATCTAAAAAACTTTGTCCGAATAGGTTTTCAATCTCTCTGATTGTGCCTAGTGTTGTTTTAACATCGTAAGTTTTGTCTAACTTGATTTTCATTTTTGTTCTCCTTAATCGGCGGATTGCCGACCCACAGTGTGGGTTCACTAGTGTCTTAAAATTTGCAAAGATTAAATGCCTAACATTCTAACTCTGCAACACTAGTCTATTTTTTTGTTTGCTTTTTTAAAGAAGCCTTTTTGGTGCTACCAAATCAGTTTCATACTAAAGGACTTGCTACTACTTTTCACAAGTCCTTTAACATTATGCAGTTGGGTGTGTAAGCGCGTCTATGCCTGATAGGGCAATAGAGATGTTGCCCTTATCTTCTGCTGATAAGTCTACGCTTAGGGACTCTATAAGTGCTTTTCCTGTAAATTTTACACTTGCGTTTTCGTTAAGTATAAATTCGCACTCTACTGGCTCGCCGCTATTCATAGCAACAAACAGTTTAGAGTGGCTGTCTGCTCCGCTTCCAAACACTACTGTGCCGTCTGCGCTTGCGCTCCAACTTGCAGAGCCTGCTACTTTCTTTTTGTAGGGCTTGCCTAATTCTGCTACTTCTATTATCTCTCTAGAAGTGTCTACGCTCCAGTTGCTTATGTAAGCAACTTCGCCATCAATTTTGATTTTTCCTGTTAAACCTGTATACATAATTTACTCCTGCCACTCGGCGTGGCTGCCAGTATCTTAAATTTGCAAAGTTTGTAAGCCTATGCTATTAAACTCTGCTTTTACTGGTCTTTTAAAATTTTTGATTTTTGTTTAGTTTTGTTTTTTAAATGCTTTTGTAGGTTATTGCAAGTTGTGGGGCTTTATCGCATTCTATATGCTCTAAGCCGCTTAGTTGCACGTAACCTGCGTTTTTAAGCGTTGTGCTTATTGTGTGTAGGTTTTGTTCTAGGCTTGTGTAATCTTGCCCTTGCAGCACTACTTTAAATAGTTCTGCTTGAAGCACCTTGCCGCCTAAAATTTTTCTAGGCTTGTCTGCGCTAGATATACCCATACCACCAGCAAAAATAACTTTGCCTTGTAGGTGGTCTGTATTGGCACTTGGATATTTACCAGCGCCTATTTCAAAGCCTATGTTGTTTTGTTTTAAGGTGTCTATAACCTTTTGTATAATGCTGTTCATAAATTAACGCCTCCGTTTTCTAATTAACTTATCTATGGTTTTAGTAAGCAAAGATATACTCTTTGTGTCAGTTACAGACAAATAGATTTCTACCTTGCACTTTAGCAAAGTTTTTTCTAATTCGGCAATTCTAGCGTTTGCTTCCCCTAATTCAATTTCTTTCTCTGCTAAAGTTGCCCGTGTGTCTTTCAAGCACAAATTAACTGCATCAAACCTATGCTTTGGTAGCATAATATTGCCATTAGCGCTATTAGCCTTTTTACTTGGCGCTTCATTTACTTTTGTTTTTTCTACATTTACTTTTTCCATAGATTACCCCCATTCTCATTTTTACGCTTTGACTAAGCGAAACCTTGCGTTTATCGTTACGCACAAACGAAAAAATTATTATTTTTATTTAATGTTTGCCTTTTGCAAACTGCGTGCTTCAAAATTATCTTTTAACTCTAGCCCCTTAAATTTAAGGTGGTCTTGGCTGCTTTATCATAACTTTGCATTTCCTTTTTTGATTTTGTTGTTTTTTTAGAATGTTTGTGCTATACTTAGAGAGTACAAATAAATTTAAAAGTAGTGAATACTACAAAGGAGTAAAATCAAATGAAACAATTTAATAAAAGAATTTTATTAATAGTACTTGCAATCAGCATTTCATTAATTGCATTTGTTGGTTGCAGTAATGATGTCGATTTAGGTGCGCTAGAAAGCCGTATCAAGCAACTAGAACAAGAACTTCAAGAAGCAAGGAATGCTACTGCCGGACCGCAAGGACCACAAGGACCTGCTGGTTCTCAAGGTCCTACGGGCAATACTGGCCCGCAAGGACCAACTGGTGAAACTGGACCACAGGGTGAAACGGGGGCGCAAGGTCCAACTGGACCACAAGGCGAGCAAGGCATTCAAGGTCCGCCTGGACAAGATGCAATTCCACCCGAACTAAACCGCATTTATCAATTAGGCGAAACATTTACTTTTATTAGTCACGGCTTAGAATTATTTAGTATACGAATAGAGTACCGCCCAGATTTACTTGGAAATATAGGTGTTTGGATAACGAATTTAAATATGCCTGGATATGCACCTAGTTCGTTCGTGCAAATGCGAGCATTAAACTTGACAGGCGGAACTTTCGTAACTTGGACACCTACCGGTTCTGCATTGCCCATTGGCGAAACGTGGTCGAGCGAAACACTAAACTTTTCTGGAAACTATGTTTGGTTTGGCTTTCCAACAGCAACCACCGCTAACGCAATGATACCTTACGCTATCTTTCGAGTTGTCAGTTAATTTGAATTTCAAAATCTTTAAGTTCATCTGTCAGTAATGTGAATTCAACTTCTAATGCACCTGCTGTAGCACTTCTCACTTGTATAAAGCGAACCTGTTCTGGCTCATCTAAGCTTACTCTTATAACTCTTAAACTCTCTATCCTATCGTAAACCTTTTCTAACTTAACAACTGTTGTAAACTTATTAGGGTCTGTCGTGTCAAAGCGGCAGTCCCTTTTTTTGATTATAATTCTGTCGTTGCTTGGGTCTGTACATTTTTCTAACACGAAATACTCAATGTTTACTTGGTTAACAATTACCCTATTGCTAACTGGCAAATTGAAACTAAAAGCATTGTCCGGTTCTATTTTATGCTTTACGCTAGGTGTTGTTTGACTTGTTGCGTACGCCCCTTCACCCGCATATATTTGACCACTACGCGCGGCGTGAGATTTCTTCTTTATGTTTTCTGTTGCCCTACCCTTAGTTATTTGGCGTAAGCCATTGGCTAGGGTTATCTCATTAGACAATGTTTCAAAAACAGTTGAAGCTTGATTTTCTGGTGTGTGCAAACTGCGTGC
>WQRI01000040.1 GCA_009786825.1 Bacillota bacterium | reverse complement strand
CGCAAAGGCGGGCAACATCGTAATGCTTAGAGCGGTAGGCGCTGGCATAGCAACAATCACAGCAACTCACCCAACAGACCACTTCGTAGGCACATTCACAGTAGTAGTAGACCAAGCAAGCCTAAACAGCATAGAGATTTTAGGTGACAGCGTAGTTCAAAACGAAATCGCAATGCTAATTCCACTAGTATACGAGAACGGCATCTACACACTATCCAGCATAACAAACCGCCAATCGCTAGAGTTAAGCCTTAACGTAATCACCCACGGCGAAGTATCAACAGACTTCGTGTGGACTTCAAGTGACCCAAGTGTTATCCGCATAAACGGCACAGGCAATGGCGATAGCGAGTACGAAAACGGCGACAATGGCTTTAGCAAAATCACAGACAGAAACGGCAATGTAGCCGTACTGCCATACGGCGTAGGCACAGCAACAATACGTGCGGTGTCCACAATCGATAGCAACTTCTACACCGAGTTCACAATATTCGTAACCCGCGGCACAGCATCGTGTAGTATCCAAGACGGCATACTAGACCTACCAACAATAGAAGAAGGCTACGTACGCATAATACTAGTATGCGAACACTACTTCGGACAGGCACGTATGAGCCACACGGATATGAGCCTAGAGTACGCCCAAAACTTCGAATTGCCTACGCTAGAGATAAACATAACTGGCGCAATCTTTTTCGGCTGGAGTCTTTCACGTGGCGGTGCAATTTTAGAGACCTTACCAATATACTTGCTAGACATTGAGTATGGTTTAGACACTCTACTTATTTTCGCAGTATGGTACATACCTTACGTGCCAACCGACAACAACGGCTCTAACCTAGCACGCAACATAATAATCGGCACACTATCAGTAGCAGGCGTAGGTGCTGCGGGAACAGCAGGCTACATAGCACAATCTAAAATCCGCGCACGCAGAAAAGAAAATATCGATGAGTGGGGAATGGACTAATTATCAGGTATCAAGTAACAAGTAACAAGTAACAAGTGTTACACCCGCTGTCGCGGGGAAAGATTTAGTGCGGCTTTTGCCTAGATTCTTCGCTTCGCTCAGAATGACACTATAAAACAAAACTCTAACTGTTCAAACGTAAGGGCATTAAATGTGTGTAAACACTTTACACTCTACACTTTACATTTTACACTAACCAAAAAAGGTTTTTCGGGAAATTCCGAAAAACCTTTTTTGGTTGCTTTTTTGTTGCAAAATTTTGTTGTTTGTGGTATAATAAGATATTATTAATTTATTTGGTATGTTTGGGCTGGGTGTGAAAAACATAAAACTAGATAAAGGGGAATACTATTTAAAAGGCTTGTTGGGGATTGTGCCGCTTGGGTGTTGCTTGAGTTTTGCTTTGGGTGGTTGCTGGTATCAACTTTACTAAAAAGGAGAGGTATGTTAGAAAAAGAGATTATAAATTTAGAGCAGTTAAATTTTAAGGATAATACGCTGTTGCCGGTTATCCCGCTTAGGAATATAGTGTTGTTTCCGCAAAACACGCTGAGTTTTGATATTGGCAGGCTTAACACGCTTGTTGCGGTTAATAAGGCTTTAGACGAGCATTCTTATGTATTTGTTGTATCTCAGCGCAACACAGAGCCTAGCCCAAGTTTTGACGACTTACAAAAAATGGGTACTGTTGCTAGAGTAAAAAGTGTTATTCCGATTTCTAAAGAGATTATGCGCGTGACAGTTTTTGGCGTAGAGCGCGCGCACGTTTTAGAGTATAAAGAGATGGGCAAGTATTTAGCGGCTCACGTAGCCGTTTTTGACACCACGCCCGCAAGCGTTTACGAAGCGGAGGCTTTGCGCCGCCGTGCTTATTCTTTGGTGGAAGACTATCACCGCGTTACGCTAAGTATCCCAAACGAGACGCTGATTAAACTTAGAAACAGCGACGACGCAAACACTTTTGTTGATATTGTTGCGGGTTCTGCACTTGTTAGAGAGCGCGACAAAACGACTCTAATGCTAGAGACAGATTGTTTGGAAAGGCTAGAGATTTTATGTAACATATTAGTTGCCGAGATAGAAATTGTTAAGTTAGACAGAAAAATTAACGCAAAAGTTACAAAGCAGATAGACACTAACCAGCGCGAATATTATCTAAGAGAGAGGCTAAAAGCAATTCACGATGAGTTGGGCGACACTATAGAAGAAGAGATTGCCGAGTTTAAAAAGCGCATAGAAGAGAGCGGAATGCCACAAGAGGCAAAAGATAAGGCGGCTAAAGAGATTAAGCGACTGTCCAAGATGTCTGGTAATTCGCCCGAGAGTGGCGTTATAAGAAACTATCTAGATTGGCTTTGTGATATTCCGTGGACAAAATACACAACCGATAACGACGACTTATCTTTATCGGAAAAAATCTTAAATCAAGACCACTACGGGCTAGAGAAAATAAAAGAGCGCATACTAGAATACCTTGCCGTATTGCAATTAACAAAGGGTTTGAAAGGACCCATACTATGCTTTGTGGGTCCGCCCGGCGTTGGCAAAACCAGCATAGGTCAGAGCATTGCAAGGTCTTTAGGGCGCAGTTTTGTGCGCTTTGCGCTTGGTGGCGTGAGAGATGAAGCAGAGATTAGGGGGCATCGCAGAACTTACATTGGCGCTATTCCGGGCAGGATTGTGACCAACTTGAAGTTGTCTGGCTCGCGAAACCCCGTGATATTGTTAGATGAGATAGATAAGATGTCGTCAGATTTTAAGGGCGACCCTGCCGCTGCGCTACTAGAGGTTTTAGACCCAGAGCAGAACCACTCGTTTAGAGACCACTTTATAGAAGTGCCGCTAGATTTATCTAAAGTGTTGTTTTTAACAACGGCTAATAGTTTAGACACAATACCTGCCCCGCTTTTAGACAGGCTTGAGATAATTCACTTAAGTGGCTATTCGGAAGACGAAAAGTATGAGATAGCAAAGCGCTTTATTTTGCCAAAGCAAGAGGAAGCGCACGGGCTAGAGCGCGGCACAGTAGAGATTTCTAAAAAGGCAATGCACGATATAATAAACCTATACACTAGAGAGAGCGGGGTTAGAAGCCTAGAGCGTGAGATTGCAAAAATCTGCAGAAAAATTGCTAAAAAAATTGTGTACGATAGGTTGGACGCAAAGTCTGAGCCGTATGTTGTAGACCAGCCAGAGCCAGATACTGTAGACAGCCCGCTTGTTATAAGCCCAGATGTTGTGGGGGCAGATGGCATAGGTGCAGATAGTGTGGGGGGTGCTAGTGATGGGCTTTCTAGAGATAGGTTTGCTATCAGACAAGTGCTGAAAAGGTCTCACCCGGATAGGTCTGGTGTTAGGTCTAGCGCTTCTAATGGGTCTGGCGTGTCTGATAATACTACAAGCAGGGCTACAAGTTTTGGCAAGCAGATTGGCAAACTTAGGGTCGTTATATCGCCAGAGATGCTGGAAGATTATTTAGGCATTCCGCGCTATAAGGTTAGAACAAAACTTGCGGAGAACGAAATAGGCACGGCTACGGGGCTTGCGTGGACTGCTACGGGTGGTCAGACGCTTAATATAGAAGTGTCGCTAATGGGTGGCAAGGGCGATATTGTCTTGACTGGTCATTTGGGGGACGTTATGAAAGAGTCTGCAAGGACGGCAATATCTCTTGTAAGGGCAGAGGCAAACTCGTGGGGGATAGACCCTGATGTTTTTGCCAAAACCGATATACACATACACGTGCCGGAAGGCGCAATTAAAAAGGACGGACCATCTGCCGGCATAACTATAGCAACGGCTATTTTATCGGCGTTTACAAACCGCCCGTCTGATGCTAACGTAGCAATGACTGGAGAATTAACGCTACGCGGTAAGATTTTAGCGATTGGTGGCTTGAAAGAAAAAACGCTTGCGGCACACAGAGCGGGCATAAAAAAGGTTATAATACCGCTAGAAAACGAAAAAGACGTAGCAGAACTTCCGCCAAAAGTCAAAAAAGATATACAAATTATTTTAACGGATAATATATCTACTGTCTTCAAAAATTCAATTCTTTAAAGGGCTATGTACTGCGTAATACTTCGTCAAAGTTTACGTTTCGCTCAGTTGCGTACGTGTAGTACGCGCCTTCGCGAAGCCGCACTTTTCCGACCGAGCCGTCCGCCAAAGGTGGTAGCCTTTTGCGAAGCAAAAGCGTCAAAAGGCGAGGTGGCTTACTTGCACCTAGCCCTTTAAAGAGAAGTTAATGCTGTTTACAATACCGCTATAATAAAAAAGGTTTTAACAAATGAGAGTTTTAAGTTCAGAGTTTATAACAAGCATAGGTAGAAAAGAGGATAACACAGATTTTGGTTTGCCGCACATTGCTGTTTTTGGTAAGTCTAATGTCGGTAAGTCTAGTTTTATAAATTATTTTGCAAACCACAGCAAACTAGCAAAAGTATCAGGTACGCCCGGCAAAACTCGCCTTATAAACATATTTAAGTTTAAACTAGAGGTAGAGAAGCAAAGTGATATAGCGGTAGAAGTTATAGGGCAAGGCGAGCCGACAAGTACCGAACCTAATAACATTAACTTAGATAGGGCAGATGTGGCAGACAGGGCAGAAAGCGCTACCAGCCTTACAACCACAGAATTTATACTAGCAGACTTCCCCGGCTATGGCTACGCAAGAGCGCCAAAAACCGAAATAGCAAAGTGGACGCGCCTAATAAACGACTACTTCAAAAACTGTAAACACTTATACCACGCGCTTTGTCTAATAGATGTAAGGCGTACACCCTCAAAAGACGACCTAGACTTAATAAACTACCTAAACCACCACAACATAGGCTTTACAATTATAGCAACAAAACTAGACAAGGTGGGCAAAACACACCTTAAAAAACACATTCAAAACATAGCCACCACCCTTAAAATAGGCGCAGATAACATAATAGGCATATCAAGTTACGACAAAATAGGCAAAGACAAAGTCTTAAAAAAACTAGTAAGCGTGCTAACTAATGTTTAATGTTAAATTTTAAATGTTTAATTGTTAAGTTGTAAAAAGGCGGGGGAACTACTATGAGTTATAAGTTTTTTCAGAATAGGGCGTGTGAGTTTTTTCCGTGTCACGAAGTTAAAGAGGTTGATTTGGGGATTGATTTTGGGGGCAGTTTAGAAAATTTCAACTGTCTTTTTTGCTTTTGTCCGCTTTATAACCTTAAGGACGAATGCGGGAATTATACTTGTGGGGGCGAATTTAAACTTATACAATCTAACTCTGCTGGTGAGAAAATTATCAAAGATTGCACGAATTGCATATTAGTACATATAAAAGAAAATTACGATAAGGTAATAACAAAACTAAAGCAAACATAAAATAATGGCAGAGACTATTTGTTGGTGCGGATATTTTTGCAAAGTTTTGTTGTGCCGTAGGAATTTATCGCGAAGCGGAATAGAAAAATTCGCTATGTTCTGAGTTTGTTCTCAATCTAACTTGTAAAGGCACATATGTCTCAAGCAATGCATAAAATGATAGTAGTAAAATCATTTTATTTTGCTAGATTTTATTTTTACTAATATTTTAAGTAGGGAGGAGATTACTAGTGTCTTTTTTCATTAATAATAAAGCAGAAAATGTGCCCGGGCTTATAAAGGGCAACCCGCTATATGGGCTATGCGAAAAAGTTGTTATACAAGCAAACAAAGTGTTTGATGCGGCTTTAAGGCAAATCACTCAACAAAACGTACATATAAAGGTGAAAGATAAAAAGGGCGAAAAGCCTGTTTACCCTGTTACTTTTATATCTGCAAAATCTGCATCAAGCAAAGGAATAGTTAAAAACTTAAAAATAGAAAGGCTTCCAGAGCGCACAAATTTTGCAAGAATCAGGTGTGATGTTGAAGTGCCGTTAGATGTAGTTTATGTAGATTGTCAAGGTGTAGAGTTTGTGGGTCACGCAAGCATAACTATACCTTGCGACGTAGTTATGTTTGTGCCGGAAGCAAGTATGGTGCCGTACGAGATAGAAGCAACAGTATCAGCAATTTGCCCAGACGGCATTTATGTAGAAGGTCACGGCTTTAAAGTAGAGACTTGCGTAACAATTATACTAAAGGTTATAGTGCCGGTAGAGTTATTAATACCAAGTTATGGCTACGCACGCATACCTTGCGCGCAAGATTTCTCTCAAGAGACGTGCAACGGCTTCTTCGATTTGCCGCTATACCCAGTATAAAGCAAAAACAAATAACCAACTTACGCGCCGCTTTTGCAACAATTAAATCAAAAAAAGCAAAATGCTACCAAGTGTAAAAACTGGGTAGCATTTTGCTTTTTCTCTGCATACTTATGTATTAGAAAATATTTTGTAAAGACATTCAAAACACTAGTATACAAAAATTGCAGGGGAGATAATGTATAAAAAATGTGAAAGGTGCGACCTTAATTATATAAAAATAACAGACAAACAAAATACTACGGAAAACAAAGCAAGCGCAGAAACCGCTACAAGTGCAGAACATAATGCAAGCGCAGAAAACACCAAAAGTACAGAACTTTTATGCGACATATGCATAAAACAATTAAAGGGGCAAGATACAGAACTAGACGACTTTGATACGCAAGAAGCATTAACCTGCCCAAAATGCAACACAATAATAAAAGAAATAGACAACATAAAATGCGCAAACTGCGAGAGCAAAAAAGACAAATACGAAAAAGATATATACGCTTAAATAGTGTAAAGTGTAAAGTGTAGAGTGCAAAGTGGCTACACCCGCTTAGCGCGGGCAAGAAATGATAAAACGACTTTTAAAGCCTTACTTTTTAAGATAGCAAAAGTGCTTTCAAAAAAAGAAAGGCTTTATTAATTTTAACAAGAAAAATCGTGTTTAATTTTAACCATAAAAGTTTGTTGTTAATATTTGTTAAAAGTTTGTTCATATGCTTGANTTTTTTTTTTTTTGGTAAAATATACCTATACACTTTAACAGAAAGTTCATATGTTAGGTGTGTTAAGAGCGTTAAAAATTAACAAAATATTAAAATTAGGGTAAGGGAGCGCGTGTTTGGCTTAATATTTGGGTCAGTTAACACGTCCCCGTGACCCAGAGTGTCACCCTGAGCGTAGTGAAGGGTCTAGCGAAGCGAATTTCAAGTGGCAAGTAACAAGTAACAGTTAACAAGTGTTACACCGCTTGCGCGGGAATACTTAAATTCGGCTTCGCCTAGATACTTCGCTTTGCTCAGTATGACAATTAAAGGGAGGAAAAAGTTTATGGAAAAACAAATGAAAAATGGAATTGCTAAATCTAGGTGGTTTAGTAGATTAATGGTGCTAGCGATGGGGCTAGTTTTATCAGTTGGTGGGATATTAGGTGCTGTGTTGTTTGTGTCTGATGGTAGCCAACAAAGTGATTATGCAGACGCTGCTACTTTTAGAGAGGCGCGCGATTTGCGCGTTGGCGACTATATCCAAAATTTTGGTGGTAGGAAGTGGCGTGTAATTGGTCACGACACAAACGGAAGCATTACAGGTATGGCTGGTGCGCCACTTTTAAGAGCGGATAGTGCAGAGCCGGGTGAGAGAAGGTTTCATTCTTCCCCCAACAATATGTGGGTTGGTTCTGAGCTTAGAGATTATTTAAATGGTGCATTTTTTACTAACAATTTTAGTGCGGCAGAGCGCGCTATGGTTATAGAAAATGTTAGGTTAGAGACTATCAGAACAAATACACCGGGAAGGTTTTACCCGCACTCTATAAATGGAAGTGGCTATGCAGAATTTGGGGTAGGGGTGCAAATTGGCGGTCAGCTTGCTGGTATTAGTATTGCTAATCACAATACGCGCCATAGATATTGGCACCGTGATACTGTATTTATTTTGTGTGCGTGGCAAAACTACAATTTAGACAGATTAGGGCTTAGGTATGGTAACGCTGCGCAAACAGTAGATGCCGAACTTTGGCAAACAAATAACGTTAGCGCTGCGGGCGACAGTTTTGTTTTTCCTAGAAGGCGCGATGCTTCTGGAGACGCTAATAGGCAATCGGTGAGCGCTTGGACTCGGTCCCCTTGGGTTGCTTCACCGTGGGAGCAACTTCTTCACACTTCTAGCGTGGCAATGCTTTGCCCGCGCACCACTCAAATTAATTATGGTTCTGCAAGCTGGAGTACGTACAGTGGTTGGTGTAGTTGCTGTGGTACTAATAATGGTTGGAATAGCGGACCGCGTTCTTTCACCCCGGCTCTTTACCTAGCCCCATCTACTATCTTCGCATTTGCGCGAAACTCGGAGGTAGGACGTAACGAGCAATCGGGTTTTAGAGTTTATCAAGTGCCGTTGGCGGCGCCGGACAATGTTAGGGTTTATGGGAATACATTACAATGGAATGCTGTTGCTAATGCAACTGGCTATCAGATAAGGCTAGGAAATAATGTTGTACATACAGTTGGGGCTGTGACATCAATAAATTTATTAAATATACCTGTTGGAAATTTGCCTATAGGTACGCACAACAATGTTAACGTAGTTGCAATTAGGTCTAGTTCACCTAACTCGGCACCAAGTGCGAATGTGTCGTGGGCAAGGTTGGTGGCGCCTACAGAACTTACGATTAACGGGGCAATGCTTAGTTGGAGGCACAGCGGGGCGGGCATTACGCATTTTGAAGTTAGGCTTGGTGAGAGTACTGTTGCTAGCGTGCCGGTTGGAACTTCTGATTTACATACTTTATATTTAAATAGGGTACCGGGCTGTAGTGCCACGGGAACAATTGTTGGTGCATATAGGGCTTTAGCACTTGGGGCGCATTCGCTTAGCGTTGTTGCTGTTAATACTCTAGGAATATCCCCCGCGTCTAATGTTGTTGTATATGATAGGCAGCCGCGAGTGAATAGTATTAGTATTTCTGGCACTCAGAGTTTGACTGTAAGTTGGCCGCGCCCTGATAGTGTTAATGGAATGCCTACGGGGCAGCTGAGTGCGGCTTTAGAGCAAGTTTATGGGACTAATTCTGGTGTTACGTGGTCTAGCGTTAACCCTGATATTGTTAGTGTAGACCCGCTTAGTGGTGCTATACACGCGGCGTGGCCGGAAGGTATGAGTATGTGGGAGTTGAGCCAGCGCGTTAATCAGTTTACGCTTATACAAGCGGTGTCTAGTGTGAGTGGTGTTGTTGCAGAGTTTAGGGTTGATGTGTTTTTTCAAACGCCGCCTGTGCCGGTTGTTGCGGGTGTTATTGTTAGCGGGGCTAGGGCTTTTGAGATAGCGCCGTGTGGCACTACGTTAGTTGGCGGGGCAAGCCTTACGGACGCGGCTCAGTTTGTGGCAACGGCGTTTGGATATAATTTGACTGGCGCGAATGTGCCGACATTTACGTGGGCTTCTAGTGAGCCGAGCGTTGCTACGATAGATGCTGGCGGTATGCTAACGATTAGGGCTGCGGGTATTACGCGCATAACTGCGACTAGCAGCATTGGGGGCGTGCCGTATGCTTTTGATGTTGCTGTCTCGCGCGATAATACGGCACTTGCAACAAGGGTTGCTATTTATTGCGAACTTGGAAGGACAGATGAGCGCCGCTTAGTTGTGCCGTACGACAATAGCGCGAACCCTTATGTAGATTTACGCAGCGTTATAGATGGCTATAACATAATAAACCAGTTGGTTACGTGGACATCTTCTTGCGGGGCTACATTAGCAAGCCCAAGCCAGTTTTTAAAGTTTAGCAATACAGAAAATGGTATAAGGGTTACGGGCTTAGTTGGTGGCGGACCATTTGTAATAACGGCAACGCCGGTTAGTGCAATTGGCGTTGTGGGCAACTTCATAATTTTTGTAGACCAAGCAGTTGCGCCGGTGGTTACAAGCGTAAGCGTAAGCGCGCCGAGTAATACAAACATTATATTGCCGCAATCAAGACCACTTTTATACAACCCATTTATTATGCTAAGCGCTAGCACGGTAGGTGTTGCGGGCGGAAGCGGAAGCGCTGTTGTGTGGACTGCTTACCCAGCGGGCTTTGTAACGCTTGTTGTAAGCGAGACAAACCCTAACATAGTTTATGTTGCTGCGATAGATAGGGGAGTTGCGGCGTTTGTGCAAAATGTTGTTATAACTGCAACAAGTGTGATATCTAGCGGTGTGTCTGCAAGCAGAACTCTAACAGTTATACAAGGGCAGATTATGGGCATTGAGATAAGTGCTGGTGGTGCGGAAAGCGGAAGTTTGTTTATGCCTTATGTGGCAAGCGAAGTGGCTCAGCGACAGGGCTTAGATTTGCGAGCGGTTGTGGCGGTTACTCATAGTAGTGTATCGCAAAGTGTTGTGTGGGTTTCGTACCCTTTGGGTTTGGTGCAATTTGATAATGCTAGGCAAATAACGGCTCAGGGGAGCTTAGATAGCCTTGTAACAGTCCGTCCGCTTGGCGTTGGGGTTGTGACCATAACTGCGGTGAGTGCGTACTGTGGCACGGTGTCTAATGTTTTTGAGATTGAAATTGTGCAAGCAAGCCCGACGTCTGTAAGGATAGGCGGACCGAATGAGAACAGTTTAGTTTACGAGATGACTATAAATTTGCCGCGCCCGAGCGAGATTCATTTGCCGACTGTTCGGTTAGCCGCGTGGGTTGGCGGGTCGCACGGTGCTGCAAGTGGCTTGGTTTGGACAAGCAGTTGTGGTGGCGCGATAGTAGAGATTTTGGGTAGAAACGTAGGTAACAATATGTATGTTAGGGGTTTAGATGCGGGCGCTGTAACAATAACGGCTACGCACCCACAAACAGAATTCTACGCGACATTTACGATAATTGTAGACAAGGCAAGGCTTTACAGCGCAGAGATTTTGGCAGATGGCGTTGTGCGTGAGCAGACCGCTATGCTTATACCGCTAGTGTATAGAGACGGGGTGTATACGTTGTCTGAGTTAGCAGAGCGTCAGGTGCTTAGCCTTAGCGTAACTTTACAAACGCACGGCAATGTAGCAACAGACTTTGTTTGGACTTCAAGCGACGAGAGCGTAGTACGCATAAGCGGGGCGCTAGCAAACAGCCTGAGCATAGACAGAAACGGCAATGTAGCCGTACTGCCATACGGCGTTGGCGTTGCAACAATACGCGCGGTGTCTGTGCTAGACCCTAGCATTTACGCAGAGTTTACAATATTTGTCACGCGCGGCACAGCATCTTGTGTAATACAAGACGGCATACTAGACTTGCCGACTATACAAGAAGGTTATGTGCGCATAATTCTTGTATGCGAACACTACTTCGGCGCAGCCCGTATGAGCCACGTAGATATGAGTTTAGAGTATGCACAAAACTTCGAATTGCCTACGCTAGAGATAAACATAACTGGCGCAATCTTTTTCGGCTGGGTTCTATCACGTAATGGCGAGTTGTTAGAAACTTTACCAGTATACTTGTTAGACATCGAGTATGGTTTAGACACTCTACTTATTTTCGCAGTATGGTATATACCTTACATTCCATCAGAAAATGGCAGTAGCAATTTGGCTAGAAATATAATCATAGGTACACTAAGTGTTGCAGGTGTAGGCGCAGCCGGCACAGCAGGCTACATAGCACAAAGCAAGATTAGAGCGCGCAGAAAAGAAAATATCGATGAGTGGGGAATGGACTAATTATCAGGTATCAAGTATCAAGTAACAAGTAACAATTAACAAGTGTTACACCCGCTGCCGCGGGTAAAGATTGATGTGAGTACTTATGTAATTGTCACCCTGAACTACGGACAGGGTCTAGCGAAGCGAAAACACGGCTACGCCTAGATTCTTCGCTTCGCTCAGAATGACATTAAACTTGGGTCAGTGAACACGTCCCCGTGACCCAACACTCATTTCTAACTGTTAAACGTAAGGGTATTAATGTGTGTAAACACTTTACACTCTACACTTTACATTTTACACTAACAAAAAAAGTAGTACGGAAATTCTGTACTACTTTTTTTGTTGGGTTAAAATGCTTGCTTTTAATTTTTTTTAATGTTATAATATGGATTGAGATGTTATAATATATTTGTGTAAACATTGCTGTGCTTGAAAGGTTTAGCATAGCGTAAAATAAAAAATAAATAAAAATCTAAAAATTGAAAGGAGAGAAACTTATGGACGTTAGAAAAGAATTGCCAAAGCTGATATTAGGAGCGGTGGCATTTATTGGTGCGGTAATTGCTTTTATCGCATTTTTAAGAGGCATTATGATTGCGGAGGCTTTTACCGAAGTTATTTGGATAGCGGGAGAGCCAGTCCCAAGTGATGACCTTTTTGCTAGCCCATTTATTAATTCTACACTTGCTTTGTCGGCGACTTTGTTTTTGCTTTCTATTGCGGCTTATAACATATTAGCGGCAGTTGGGCAAGGCAAGATTGGTGCGTTTGTGCTTATTGGGTTAGGTGTGATAGCAACTGTTTTTGCGGCTATCTACATAATTCACATTTTCTCTGTTACGGGCGAGAGCTTAGATGCGCAAGCAGAGGGCTTAGAATTTGCTGAGTATGAAATAGCAGAAATCAGAGCAGAACTTTACACGCTTGGTCCGGCTTCAGAGCTTTCAGGTGCTGAACTAGCGCGTTACGAACAACTTCAAGAGAATTATGCAGAGGCAACAAGCTTTAAAAATATGCTTCGTGGTATTCCGCACGTTGTATGGGCTGAGAGATTTGGTTCTTTCGCTTGGCTTGTTGTGTTTGGTTTGGTTCCTACACTTATGGGTGCTAAAAAGTTAATGAGAATTTTAGAAGAAGGCGTTACTTATCAAGAAGAAGTTGGCGAGTAATAGCGCTTAATCTGAAAATTTGTTTGCCTATTTTAAGGTATGTGTGGGGTGGCAGTCGTTAAGGGTTTGTCTAACTCACAAAATAAGAATTAAGGAGAATAAATAATATGTGTATTAAAAAAGAATGGCCAAAACTAGCGCTAGGCTGTGTAGCATTTATAGGTGCGGTGTTCGCGTTTGTGGCTTTTGCTAGGGCGCTTTTTATAACGGAAGAGTATCTACTTATTATATCTAATGGATACTGGGAAGGTGGAGATATTCCGACAGGTATTTTATTTACAGCAAGTAATTTTTTAGCGGCAGGTTTGTTTTTGTTGGGGCTTGCGGCGGCTAATATATTAAGTGCGTTAGACTTAGGGAAGTGGGGCGCTATTGCACTTATCGCGGCGGCGGCGACAGCGGCAGTATTTGCAATATTGTTTTTGGTGAACGCTATATTCACAACGAGAGAGATTTTAGAGTCTGTAAACGGGGCTATTGGTGTACCAGTTGCAGAGCGTACAGGTCAGTGGGCTGGTTGGGAAGACGAATATGTTGCAAGTGTACGTCACGAAATTTGGGTTGAGAGACTGATGGCAATTGGTTATGTATTTGCGTTTGGTTTAGTTCCGATGATTATAGGAATTAAAAAATTCGTGAGAGAAGCATAATTTTTTAGCAGTTGAAAACGGCAATAATTTACGTTGTTTTGCATAACACGTAAGGGTGTAGTAACCCTTACGTGTTTTTTTTTGTTTTTGGGTGGGGATAACTAGCGTTTATTGTGGCAATAATTATTATGTGGGTAAGGGTAATATTGAAAAGAAATTAAGTGGAAGCGGTAAGAGAAAACTGTTGTTTTCTTTTAGGGGCATTAAAAAACTGGTGGGTTTGACGCTGGTGTTTTTTTTAATATTGTCGTTAATAAATTTAGAGCGCTCGGCTTTTGCTAAGAATTTGGTTTATGGGCAGAGTGATACGGTGTGGACGTTTTATGTTTTAGGCGGTTGTGAAGGGGTTTGTGCGGGTTATGAAAGCAAGGGTTATGAGCCTAGTGTTTGCGGTGAAGAGAGTAGGCTTGTAAATGTTGTGAGAGTATACACTAAGAGTGATGCGCAAAATTTTAGAAGTAGCGTGCCAAATATACTGGGCTATACTATAAGTTTTTGTGCGATTGGGTTTGAGGTAGATAGTTATATTGCAAAACTCGGTTTACAAACTTTAAAGGTGCGGCAAGTGGATAGTATAGAAATTTTTTATTTTTCTACGCCGCTTGTAAGTAATTATATATTAGTTGGCGGTAGGCGGGTTAATATGCAACTTGCAATTAATAGTACGACAGAGCGCGTAACAATAGGCAAGCCCGTAATTCTAGGTAGTTTTTAATATCTTCGCTAAGTAAAGGCTGTGTCCTGAGCGGACGGCAAGATGATTGAAGTGGCGCATTAAAAAAAATTGTTTTATGATGTATAAGCGTTTGCTAGGTTGGATAACATTTAGTTGTTAAAACCAAACAAAAAGCAAAAAAAGTTCACAGCCTTTTTAGTTATTAAAAGGGTAAATAGGAGGAAACAAAATATGCAAAGACGTACCTTAAATCACACAGGGCGCTCTAAACGCGGGCTATTTATAGCCTTAGGCTTATCAGCAATTGGTATAGCAGCAATTACATTGATTATATTTTTGCAAGGACCAAATCCCATAATGGAAGATGAAGGTCCGCCGGTTGCGGGCGCGCCTATTGTGTTTACTATGCCGGTTGCGGGCGCAACACTAGGGCAGGGCTTTACGCAAGGCACACTAGCGTGGAACCAAACGCTTGGGCATTGGCGCTCTCACAGGGCGCAAAACTTTATAGCGCCAGAAGGCTCTGCGGTTTTGGCGGTTTATGCGGGGCAGGTAGAAAGCGTAACTTCAACACCTATGACAGGCACAACGATAGTTATAAGGCACAGCCAGCACTTACAGACAGTTTATCGCTCGCTTGCAACTGAAGTTAACGTAACTGTTGGTCAGCGCGTAACAACGGGTCAGCGAATAGGCTCTGTAGGCATACACCCTTCGTGGAGACAAGATGGTCCGCAACTTATGCTAGAGGTTTTGTACAGGGGCAACCTTGTAAACCCGATGTTGTATTTTGACGAGGACGACAAGTAGGGCAACAAGTAAGAAAAGTTTCGTCAAGCCACAAACTTAAATAAAAATTAGATTTGAAATAGAAAATGCGTACTGAGTTTTATCTCGGTACGCATTTTGCATTAAGTTGCTGAATGTTCGATTAAGGTAGTAATTGTTACACCGCTAAAGGCTGTCGTAATTCTAGTGAAAGTCGCCTTGTCTGTTTTGGCTGTGTAGTGCGCAATCTATTGTAAGTACTATTGCTGCTGCGATGTGTGGTTGTTTAAAGTTTTGGTCTAGATGAATCTCGTATGTATCACCCCACGATATTATACGCTTTCTAACTTGTATAAATTGTTGCCCATCTGGCGTATGTATCGCAAACGAATAAGCAAACAAAGAGCCGGTAATTGTGTATCTGCCCGCGGGCGTTTTAATATCTAGTTTGGGTCTGCCAATTCTGAAGCGTTTTTTTATGCGAC
>WQRI01000039.1 GCA_009786825.1 Bacillota bacterium | reverse complement strand
AAGTGTATAAGTATATTTTATCAAAAAAAAAAAAAGTCAAGCATATGAACAAACTTTTAACAAATATTAACAACAAACTTTTATAGGTAAAATTAAACACATTATTTCTTGTTAAAATTAAAAAAGCATTGTTGCGTTTAATCAACAATGCTTTTGATATTTAATATTTGATTAGAGCGTTATTTAAGCAATCTGCTAAATACCTAACTCGCTAAAGTAATCACTCTTTCCGTGCAAAATTCTAACTACTTCTACTACATTATCCTTTACCAAATAAAAAGAAATATAAGGTTTTGTAACTAACATTCTAAACTCTAAATCTACATCGAATTTATTGCTTAGTAGCGGATTTGCATTTGGAAATAATTTTAAGTTACGTAGCGCTTTTGCTATTTTTTTTACCATCTTTTTTGCTGCACTTGGTTTGTCTTTTGAAATATACTCTTCTATTTTAGCAATATCCCTTTCTGCACTCGGAGAGATAACTAATTTGTATTCCACTATATCCCATACTCCTTTGCAAATTCTTCGAAATCTCTAGGCGGACCACTATCTAAACCTTTTTGCAACTCAGACATCAATATAGCCAATGCTTCTTCCTGTGTCATAACAGGCTTAGTTTTTGGAACTAGCAAAAACTCACTATCGCTGTTTCCCACAAACTGAATAATTTCTTCCCAGTCTGTGTCTTTTGTTATAATTATTGGTGTCATTAATTCACCCCCTATTTAGATTTGTAACTTACATTTAGTATATACCATTTCCTATAAAAAGTCAACCGAATATGAAAGAACTACTTTAAAAGGTTAGCCATCTATTAAAGATTTAACCTTATCGAAAAATTGCTGAGTTGATGTGATGTTGCCGTAGTTTATAAACTTTTTTTCTTTTGTTATTTCTCTGACTACCATACTTGCACCTTTGCCTAGGTCTAGATATTCGCACACGAAGTAGCGCGGGTTTTCTTTATCTAGCACTATGCATATGTAAAGGGCTAGCATAGCCTCGTCTTTATGGTTTTCGTCGCTTGGTGTTATAATAAATATTGTTGGGCGCTTACCATCCCCCTTTTCTATGCCAAAATTAAAAGGCTTGTCGGGCAGATTAGGGTTGTGGAAGTCGCGCGTCTTTTTTACCATATCGGCAATATCTAGCATAACTTTTACTAAAACGTCCGGACCCGCATAAATAAATTTCTCGAACCTATCGTACGCACCAAGAACAATTTCTGGTAGCGCCCTAAAATAATAGTGATAGTAAAACGATGGCTTTTCCGGCATTTTTTTCTGCAGTTCTGCATTGTTTGCCGCGTGTTTTGGGCTTTCTTCTTTAAACTCTTCTAAAAATTGTTGGGGAGTCATTATTCGTGGGTTAGATGGGTCTGGCTTTAAATTTTTATATTTGTTGGGCATCCACGTAACAAAAATTCCAGAACCCGACTGTTTAGCCGCAAGCCACTCTGGACACTTTTCTGGCTCGTCTAGCGGTGGTGCATCAAATTGCATTTCATCTTTACTCATTATGTAATCTCCTTATTTAATGTTAAATGTTAAATTTTAAATGTTAAATGGTTTCACCGCTAGCGCAATAAAAATTTGTAAATTATTTGCCGAGCTAAATTGTAGACTGTTAAAATGTCTGGGTTCGTATGTATGTAGACATTTAACATTTAAAATTTAACATTCAAAACTATTACTTATCTTTCTCGTTGAACCAATCAGTCGCTGTTTTTTGGTTTACTAAAACGCGACCCTCATCGCGCAACTCTCTGAAGTCTTCTGGATAGTCTGTAAAAAGTGTGCCTACGCCGTCTAGTGGGTGGTATGCGCCGTTTACGCTATCTTTTTCTACTAACACAAAAGCCAAACAGTCTTTGCCCTCGTGCTTTTCTATGCCCGTGAAGTAAATCTCTAGTATGTTTCTCATTTGCATTAGGGCTTGAAGCGTTATGCTTCGCTTTAGATATTCTATGGCTGTGTCTTTTAAATTATTGTCGAATATGGTTATTTTCTCTATCAGCTCGTGCAGGTTTTCTACAACGCGAACTCTGTATCCGCTTGCAAACCACATAGATTGTTGAGCAATAAATTCTTCCATACTAAAGTCGCGAAGTAGCCACACAATAAGCCTGTTATCCATATCGTGATACATAATGGGGTATTCTATCATTGTTTTAAAAGCGCACTCTTTGCAAGTAAACAAAAATAAATCTCTGTTTAAAATTTTTGTTTTAAGCTCTGGGTCGTTTGTTACGTTTGCCGAGTTGTAAAGCGTAAAGTCGTTAGGGGTTTTGCATTTAGGGCAATCGATATTTTGTTTAGAAGTCTTAGACATAATTAACCTCCGAGGGTGTGGGGACTAAACCACAGCCGATTTTTTTTCTTACGTATATTATAACACAAACTGCCCGATAACGCAACGCATAAGCAAAAGAAAAAAACTTCTCTCAGTTAGGGAAGTTTTTTGTCTGCAATATTTAAATTTACTTAAAGCCTTATTTAGAGTTTTGTAGTAGTCTGCTTTTCAGTTGGCTTTTACTTATCCACGCCAAATTTGTTTGCTATTATTTTAAGTTGCAGTTTTTTAGGAATAAAGTTTAAAGCAAACGCTTGCAGTTTGTTGCTAAGCCCAATCACGCTTGTAAGTGGCGGGTTACGTTTGCCTATCACTTTTATAATTTTTTTGGCGCAAAGGTCTGTGTCCATTCCGTTTTGCTCTTGGTCTGCCAAAGTTTTTACCGCATTCTCAAAGCCTTTGGCGTTTGGTTGCTGTGTTGTTTTCTTGTTAACCTTTCGCTTTTTTGTAAAGCCCGTGTTCACACCGCCCGGCATAATGCTGATAAACTTTAGCCCGCGCTGTTTAAACTCTACGTGTAAGGCTTTCGCAAGCATATTGATACTAGCCTTGCTTGCCGAATAATATCCATCGAATGGAATCGGAATAAGCGCGCCCGCAGAACTTATAAAAACCACACGCGCACCTCCGCTACCAGTTTTTAAAAGCGGCAAAAAAGTTTTAAACACTTTTATAGCGCCAAAATAATTAACTTCAAAAAGATACTTATAGTCTGCCTCGTCCAAAGTCTCAAGCCCGCTAGCCATAGAAAACCCCGCACTATAAATCAAGTAGTCTATCCAAGGTACAGCCCCTGAAATCTCACTAAAAGCAACCCTCACGCTCTCAGCATTAGCAACATCAACCTCAATATTCTCGACGCCACAAATAACACTAGCACGGCGCGACAAATTATAAACCAAATATCCACGCGCCACAAACACCTTAGCAATCGCCTCACCAATCCCACTAGAAGCCCCAACAATCACCGCAACCTTTCTACTACCACAACCTAACTTCCTAACTACCTGCCCCGCGCCACTTGCTTTTTCAACTACATTTCCCATTCAATTATTATTCGCAACTTAACAACTTTTATGAGAAAAAGCGTTAATTAAATTATATGCTCCGTTTGTTGCAAATGTATTCTTTTGCCTTGCTATTATGAAACAGGGCAAAGGCAACATCCATTTGTCCATTATGCGAAACTTCAGGGTTATCAAAATTTTTTGTGGCTTCTCTCCAAAGTGGCAAACCGCGACTATAATTAGGGTCAGCAATTAATAATTTAAACACTTTAATCGCATAAGCAGCGTTTACGCCATTCGAGTATCCTAGCAACCCTAAAAAAGCCAAACGGGCGCAACCCTTAGACTTCTTTCCATCTAATGCTTTATGCCAAGCTGACCTTGCACTCAATTCATTTTTTTCAGAATCTATGTATATCTTAAAGGCATCTAGCGCAATTATCTCGTGTTTATTTTTTCTCTGATTGTTCATTTTTTCACCAACATTAATTCTTGCAATTTTAATTATTGTGTACAACAGCAATAACAATACAAAAAAAGGTAAATCATTCGTTTTTATTGAAAGTTTCTTTCAAGAAAAACTTAGCAACGAAGTCGGCACAAATTTTACAAAGTAAAATTTCGTTTGGTGCCGAACGGCGAAGCCGTGGTGGAGCTGGCGGGAATTGAACCCGCGTGCTAGGTAGTTGCAATTAGGGGTACTACACGCTTAGTTGCTTTTTGGTTTCACTTACACAAGTAAGCAACAACTTGTGTTTTGCTAGGTCTTTGGTTGGCGTCTTACAAGGTAAAGACCGCGCCTTGTAAGATGTTCTCCGCTTTGTATGACACCTTGCGCTCTCTTGCGGATTAAGAGCGTAGGCGGCTGCTAATTTTTAAGCAGCGTAAGCAAAATCGTTGCCATTTGTTTTTGTTGCCCTTTTAAAGTGGACTGACACCACTGCGTGCACCCTCTAACATTCGCTAACTAGTCGAATCCTGTACAGCCCCACACAAGACTAAGCGATTTTCTGACCCTTAGCCTTGTGTATAAAATGTTTTGGTAGATGTAAATTGTAAAATTCTGAATGAGATTTTTCAGAGTTGTAAAATTTTAAATGTGATTTTGTTGTAAGAGTTTACTGCCTACATTGCCCAATCTATATATTTTACCATATGCTTAAACTTTTGTCAACTGTTTTGAATTAAATTTTTATCGGCACTATAGTTGGCAATAGAGCCTTCTTTATGCTCTTCAAAATAGTGAGATAGGAATGTGCGTTTTGGTATGTGTTTTACGAAAAGTTCTGCTAGCACGAATAGCAAGAGCGAGCCTACTGTTACTAGGAAGGCTAGCGCGAACAGATATAGGTAAGATATTTGCGTGCCAAATAATGTGAAGTATGGCAGTTGGTGCGCTATGCTTGATACTGCCTCCGGCACGACTTTGTCTGGCCTTGTGAAAAAATAGTTTGTGTCTAGAATTGGGTTTAGAAATATGTTTAGTATAAAAATTGGATACAGCCACGCTAGGTTTTTTACTGTACTCTCGGCGCTTAGCGTTACTTGATTTGTGGCTAACACAAACAGCGGGATAATAATTAATAGCGAGTGCATAAGATAAGTTTCTGCATTTAGATACTGCCAAAAACTTCCGTAAGTATGCACAAGCCCTTGTAGGTTGTTTGCTATACCGCCAAAAAGCGCAATGGATAGCATAAAATTTTTAAGCATTTTATTGCCCGTTACAATTGCCGGCAAAAACAAAAGTGAGGCTATCGGGCATACATTAAGCGGCAAAACCAACTCTAAGCTGTCTGTAAAAAGCGGCGCTAGAATGGGTCTTGTTAGCGGGCTTAACAGCAGTATACAAGCCATAACTATAGCCACCCTTTTTGCAACGCGTGCAGAGCGCTCGGCACTCTCGCCCTTACAAAAATACGCAAGTATAAAAGGAAGCGTAAAAGACATTATAAGCGTCCAGATATGAAAGAATGTGAAGCGCCCCCAATCGTAGTGCAGAAACCTAAGTATGTAGTACGACAATGCAAAAAACACGCCTATGCCAACGTCTATTGCAAGGGCTTTGTTTTTCTCTGCCCTACCCACATTACTATGCTCTGTAAACTCGGGGCTATCTGCAAAAAACTGCGCAACGTGCTTTAAAGACGAATTCTGCGCCTTATACGAGCCGTTTTTGTTGCCTTGTATGCTACGCCTATATTTTATGTGTGAAATAACTAGCGGTATAAACAGCAAAATTATTATCACAAAAATATCTAAAATATGCCACATAAAAGTACTTTACTCCTTTAACTACATTTAGGTAGTATGTGCATTTGGAAGCAAACCTATAAGTTCTGCAGATAAAATTTTAACCCCAAGTTTGCTTGCTTCTTTCTGTATTGCCGCGTAAACTGTATCAGTATTATTAGCGTCTGTGTCCGTAATATTACAACTAACTTGCGCTTTATTTTTAGATTGTAAAAACAAGCCGAGCGCCTTTACGCCTTTAAGCCCGCCGTCTCTCTCGCGTACCGCTCTGGCTATTTTTTTTGCGTAGCGAACATCACCTGTATCTAGCAACACGTTGTACGCAATAAGTGGTTGCCTTACACCTATTGCAACAGCACCAAAAGTTTTGTGAGGGGCTAAGTTGTCGCCAACTAAATCCCCAGTCAAGCCATCGCCAACTAAACTCTCACCCTGAACAAAGCCAGCACCCCTAACCAAACCGCTTTCCCTTATCGTATAATCTGGCAACCACACACTCGCATTTTTTCGTATGTCCGCTAGGTTTTGACGCTCTGAACTTTTCGCAGATTTTTCGTATAAAAAAACCGGTACATTAAATTTTTGGTTAATCTGCCCCGCAAAAACTTTAGAAAACTCTACCGCTTGTTGCGTAGTAACATTTTCAATCGGCACAAACGGAATAACATCTATAGCACCAATGCGTGGGTGAACCCCTTTGTGCTTTGTTAAATCTATATGCTTAAGCGCGATTTCAAACACACCAAAATATGCCTTTGTTAAATTGCTAAAGCAAGCCTCTAGAGTGCTAGCCCTGCTCTCAATTGTAAACACGCTTCTGTTGTGGTCTTTATCAAGCGAGTAGTCTAAAATATATATAGCGCCGCCCATATCCTTGTCTTGTTTTATTTTAAACGCTTGTGCTATTTTTTCTACAACACTCTCACAACTTGTGCTAAAATTTGGTATACTTCTGATAATATAATTTGCACTCATTAACTCACCCTACTTTTATTACCTTGGCTTTAAATTGTAGCCATCTTTACTATCTAAAATCTCATAGCCTTTTTCATTTATCTCTGCCCTTAATTTGTCTGATAATGCCCAGTCTTTGTTTTGCCTTGCATTTAGCCTGTCATTCGCTAGGTCTATAACATCTTTTGGAATTTCTACTTTGTCTGCCCCTTTCTCTAGCAACCTATTCGCATTTTCTATATTTAAGTTAAGCGACAACACCTTGTCAAACTCTTGCACCAAATTGTATATCTCACCGCTTGGCTGATTTTTAAGCACTTCAAAAAGTAGCGCTATAACTTTTGGCGTTGCCAAGTCGTCGTTAAGCGCCTCTACAAAACTTGCGCGGTAGGTGTCTATACTTTTTTTAGGCACTTTAAAAGCCCCGCCATAATGCTTTTTAACACTATCAACCAACCCCAAGTATGCCTTTGCGCTAGCAGTAAGCGCCTTATGCGTAAAGTTTAACTTCTGCCTGTAATGCGTTTGCAAACAAAAAAGTCTGAATGCCATAGGTGCTAGTGTTTGCATTTGTATAGGTGTAAACTTGCCTATGTTTAAACTCGGGTCGTTAACTAACTCTGTAAGCGTTGGCGCATTGCCAAGGCTCTTAGACATTTTAGAGCCGTCTGCAAGCAAAAACTCGTTATGCAACCAAAAGCGCGCAAGCGGCTTGCCCGTAAAACTTTCCGATTGCGCCCTTTCGTTTTCGTGGTGAATCGGCACGTGGTCTATCCCGCCCGTGTGTATATCTATAGTATCACCCAGCAACTTGTGTATCATAGCGCTACACTCTATGTGCCAGCCGGGGTAGCCTAGCCCCCACTTGCTATCCCACTTCATTAAATAATTGTCGGGCGCCGCCTTCCACAGCGCAAAATCTGCGGGGTGTCTTTTGCCTTTAACATCTAAAACATCACGACTGAGCGACTTTTTGTCTTCCAACTTTTGCCCGCTAAGTTTGCCATAGTTTTTGTATTTAGACACATCAAAGTATATGCCACTCTCAAGCCCCGCGTCTTTAATCTCGTATGCATAACCCTTGTCTAAAAGCGTCTCAACAAGCGCTTTCATCTCGCTGATATAGTTTGTTGCGCGCGGCAAATAATCTGGGCGCGAAATATTCAGTAAGTCTATATCACTCAAAAATACATCAGTAAAATACTGCGTAATCTCTAAAGCGCTTTTGCCACTCTCACGTGCCGCCTTAATAACCTTATCCTCGCCCTCATCACTATCAGACACCAAATGCCCAACGTCCGTAATATTAATAAGGTGCTTCACACAAAAGCCATTAAGGCGCAAAACCTTAACCAAAACATCTACAAAAATGTAGGCGCGCAAATTGCCCACGTGCGCATATGTGTATACTGTCGGACCACAACTATAAACACTAACAGGTGCGTTTTTTGCCTTGCCAACACGCTTAAACTCTTCTTTTTTTCGCGTCTCAGTATTGTAAAACCTTAACTTATTCATACCTTTAGTATAGCACATAGCATTTTTTTTTGCAACCATATTACATTAACTAAAAGCGTATTACATTAACTAAAAGCCCCTAATACGCTAAGCCCCCTAGCAATCACATAACTATACGTATACAGCGGGCGGTTAAAGGCATCACCAGTATGGCACGCAATTGTTATGTTATTAGTGTCTGCTGAAAACTCGCCACCCGCACTATTCACAACCAACAGACTATGCGAAAACTTCACACCGCAAAAAGACAACTGAATAATATCGCCCGCTAGCAAACTATAAAGGTCTGACTCTACTGCCACAGGTCCGCGACGCCTAAGCGCCTTACTATTTTGTTTTGGCTTTGTTGGCTCTGTTAAAAAATTAAACAAAAACTCTACGCTTGTAAAAGAAGGGGAACGCTTAGATAAACTTTGATAATACCAGCCAAACTTATCGGTATTCATAGGCATACCGCCCGCAATTAAACATTGGCTTATAAAATTTGTGCAATCCCCACCTAACCGCTCAAAATCGTAATACTTTGGGTTTCTGTTGTAAGCAAAAGCGCGCGCATAATCTACAGCCGCTTGCCTATTATATTTTATTGGTAAATTCATTTGCTTCATAATATATTATATGCTACAATATATGTATGATAGTCGTAACAATAGATGTTGGCAACACACTTACAAAAGTTGCCTTGTTTAAAGAAAAAATTTTTGCTAGCGCAAGTTTTGCTGTGCTAGAAGCGGGTCACCTACAAACTTTTTTAAAAAGCCACAACATAAAGCCAACCGATGTTAAAAGTGTTATCCTCTCGTGCGTAGTGGCAGAGAAAAAAGAAAGAGTACGCGATGTTTGCGTACAAGTTTTCGGGTTTCAGCCAACCCATATAGATAGTTTAAACAACAGTTGGGGCGAGCCTACGCTAACGCTAAATTGTTGCACTACAATGGGCATAGACCGCATACTAGCGTGCTACGGCGCTTTGCTAAGCCACTCAGACAACCTAATTGTTCTAACGGCGGGTACGGCGCTTACTGTAAACGTTGTTACGAAAGAAAGCGGTGCTAAGTTTGTTTTGCAAGGTGGCTCTATAACCGCCGGGCTAACAAAGTACATAGATGCGCTAAATTTCACGCCAGAACTTGCCAACATAATAAAAGGGCAAACGGAAGACTTTTGGCTATCGCTACCAAAAACTGCCATAGGCAAATGCACACTTTCTAACTTGCACTCGGGAATATACTTTGGCTATGTAGGTATGGTTGCACAATTGCTAATACAAACACTTACCGAGATGAGGCGTGAGCATAACATAAACTCGGCAACCATTATACTAACAGGCGGCGCTTCAAAAAACTTACACCTAAACGTAAAAGCCGCAATGCTAGCAGCAATGTGGGACGACAACGAACCAGAAAACCTAGATTTACAAAAAACTGCAAAGCACACACCAAAAAATGCAAAACCTGCTAAAAACGCTAAAACAAAAATAACCCCCAAAATTTTGCAAAACGACAACCTTATCCACAACGCCCTTTTCAAATTGTCTCAGCACTTGCAATAATTATTTTAGGCACATCTCAAAATCGTACAGCGCGAGTTTGCTACAGCGCCAGTTGTTACAGTAGTCGTTTGTCTAGCACTCAAATTTACTTTCGGCGCTATCATACCCCAAGCAGATAATGCGGGCTTACTTCAAAAAAGTCGCAAATTTTCATAAACCTACTAACCCGAGGCACGCTAACACCCCTTTCATAATTTTTAACAGTCTGCACCCCAAACCCCAACCTACCAGCCAACTCTCTCTCACTAAGCCCCCTAGCAACCCTTAACTCTCTCAACTTTTTCGCAAAAATTTCCATACATATATTGTATCTAATTATTTTTAGAAAGTCAAACGTTTATCTAAAAGTTTTTAGATTTTTTTAACTTTTTCTAAATTTTGTTAGAATAATACTGTGGAATTCAAAGATATATTTTTAGACCTTAGAAAAGAAAAAGGCATTTGCCAAAACACCTTAGCCAAAGAGTTAGATGTTTCTAATGCCGTAATAAGTTATTGGGAAACTGGTAAAAGTGAGCCTACAATGCGTGGGCTTATGAAAATTGCAGACTACTTCGATGTAACCCTAGACTACCTAACAGGCAGAAAAACAAACCACTAGTTTAACCAAACCAAAAAAGCCAACACTTATACGCTGGCTTTTTTATTTCAAACCTATATTAATTCTTTTGTTTTGCCACATAAGTATAGTGGTATGTTTGTTATATTACTATCTATTTTGTAGTTTAGTAGCGAGTATCTTATTCTTTGCTTTGGGTTATATTTTTCGTTGTAGGCGCTAAAACTTACAGACGAAGTGTTTTTGCCCGACTTTACTTCTATGGGTATAATGTTCCCGCTTTTGTCTTGAAACATAAAATCTATTTCGTATCTGCCAAATGTAAAATAGTTAAGGCTTGTGCGCGACGCCCCCGCTACTGCCCAGTTAGAGTTTATTTCTTGCACTACAAAGTTTTCTGTAAGCGCACCTTTAAACTGAAAGTCTTTATTTAGTATTATATACTCGTTTGGAATGCCCGCCATATGTTTAAGCAAACCCGTGTCAAATAAGTACAATTTAAATGCAGATAAATCTTTATAGACATTAAGCGGCATTTCATTTTTCTTAGTCAAGTACACTCTGTTAATCATACCAGAAGTAACCAGCCACTCTATCGCCTCTTCAAAATTTCTCGCCCGCGCACCTTTCCCGATATCGCTATAAACAAACTTGTTATTCTCTTTAGAGAGTTGAGCCGCTATGTTTCTAAACACCATAAGTATTCTTGCTGCGTTTATGCTTGAATTATGTTTAGAAAAATCTCTTTCGTATATTGCAATTAATTCATTCATTTTTTGTGAGAGCGCAGAAATATCTTTTGTATCTCGCCAAACTTTAACGCACTCTGGCAAGCCACCAACAATTAAGTATGTTTGGTAAAGTTCTATAAAGCGCGTATGAAAAATTTCCTCTATCATATCCCCCTTTTTAATCTGAGTATAAAGGGTATGCATATTTGGTGCAAGCGCTAACAAAAATTCTTCGAAAGACATTGGGTAGATTTGCATAATGTTTACCTGCCCAACAGGATGTGAATGCCCCTTTGCTAAGTATACGCCTAGTAAACTTCCCGCAGATATAACGGCGTACTGCGGTGCTTTTTCTTTAAAGTATTTAAGTGCGTTAAGCGCTTGCGGACACTCTTGTATTTCGTCAAAAATAATAAGCGTTTTTTGCGGCTGTATTGCCTTGCCGTGAATTATGCTTAAGCGCTCTAATAATATTTCTGGGTTTTTAGTAGACTTAAAAAGCGACTTTAACTCTTCGTTCTCATCAAAGTTAAATTCGGCAACATCTTCAAAATGTGCTTTTCCAAACTCGCGCATTAGCCAAGTCTTGCCAACTTGCCTAGCACCTTCTAAAATAAGTGGCTTCCTACCTTCCGAGTTTTTCCACTCCACTAATTCATTCAAAACTTTTCTTTCCATATACTTATTTTACCATATCTTTAAAAGTAAGTCAAACTAATTATGCCACAAATTGCAGGTTTTTTATACACTTTTTGCCACAAATTGCAACCTTTTAAAGCCAAAATTGCCACAAATTGCAAGGTTTTTGAGCCAAATTTGCCACAAATTGCACGCACCTTAAAGTTGTTTGCAATAGGACAATAAAATTAAACGCTTAGCACAACGACAATATTGTTATGTCAAATAAGCGTAAAAAAAGAACCAAAGCGTTATGCTTTGGTTCTTTAAGTGTCAACTGCCACGCACTATTTAATTCGTTTTTTGCTTTACTTTGTTGGTTTAAACTTGTTCAAATAAGGCTCAATTGCATTTTTTAATTTTGCAAGTTCTGTTGCTAGCCATTCAACAACTTGTGTAACATCTTCTTGATTTCTTCCACCAAACTCACTAGTGCCGTATGAGATATCACTTGTTGTTTTTGTATCTTCGCTTTTCCAATTTAATTTTTTGCCAAATGCTTTTTCAATTTCTTTTTCATATTTGAATAGGTAAGCAAAAATTTCTTTGTTTCGCTCTTTAGTTTTTGTTCGTATTGATAATTCTACCCGTGCTGAGTCTTCCAAAATCACGGGTTGAAAAGTAACACCGCCAACGCCAGTTGCCCCACCCAACCAGTTCTCTTTGGCAGGGTTAACATTCTCAAACATAGCCGTAACTTCTCTTAGGCGTGGCAATGCTTTTTCCCAAAATAGCATTCTATTTATGCTGCGTTGCTTTTGAGACACGTTATCTTGCCTTTTTTCTGCCATTTTAATTTGATAGTCGCCGATGTCACTAATAGGCAAGATTTGTCCACTATTAAGATACGTTTTGTTGTCTACAAAAAGTTGCACCTTTACGCATTTAATGTTTATACCGCGCTCAATAAGCCATAGCACAGTAGAGGTTACTTCCTTTCTAAATGTATTCGCAACCAAGATTATTCGTTGGTCTGCAAGTTCTACACTTTCAAATTCTTTGTCGAAAAAGGCACGTAAGTTTTGTTCTGCACTTTCTTTTGTTCCTAGATATTTTTGATACATATCTTGAATGTTTTGATGTGTTAGTATAGCGCAATAAGAAGCATATTTCAATGCTTGCCAAACAACATCTTTACCCGAGTCGTCAGTTTTGTTTTCTATAATAACTAAGTTTCCGCTTTTGTCTAGTGCTAGCAAATCAAGTCGCTCTGATGTGCCGTCCCAGCCTGCAAATTCTTTTTGGATAATAAGCAAGTCCTCTTTTAAGATTTTTGGGTTATGTGCTATCCATTCTTGCAAGTGGTCTCGCTCTTTAACTTTTAAATCGCTAAACTTTTTCTCTTTCAATTTTGTGGCTCGATTTTTGTCATTAATGTAAAACATATACTTTTTCCTTTTTGTTATTTATTTTTTAGTTTACACACGCTCTTCGCTAGAGCCTATTTACAGATTACTTATTAATACCGTCACTCTCTCAACACTCCGTTAATGCGAGTATTAGCGGTCGCATAAAAAATTTGTAAATTGATATTCGGTGCAAAGGCAACCATTCTAGAGTTTGATATTGTTATAACCCTTGTTCCCCTATATTCAAAACCTACTATCGAAAAATGTATAAATCCAAACTGGTTGGCAGTATTTGATTGAAATGAAGTTGCCCACGAAAGCGACTGCCCCGGCTCAATTGAAACTTCTCCGCGTTCCAAATTTCTATGCGGTCTATGATATATTGCGTTGCACAAAACAACTGAAAAATTATCATAATTCAAAACAAGTGACTGCGAATTTGTATTGGTTAATGTTATCCATATGTAAGAATATGGGGCGTGAAATCTTTGGCAATACGACTCTACGCGCATTGTTATATTTACACTAGGGTTTGTATCATAACCATTTTCATCAAAACTACAGCGAACTAACCCCGGAAAAACTAACGGTAGTAATATAACACACAAAAGCATTATTCGTTTTTTCATTATCCACCTACCTTGTACCTTTATCTAAATTTGTTTTTAGTACTTCAACTGCTTTATTATTGCTATCAAAAGTTACTGTTAATCGTCTAGTTACTTTGCCTTGACTCCAAGACCAACCACCGCTTTGAGTCTTTTCCCATATGTAAACTGAATTACTGCCGTCCCATTCTTTATACTTTGGCGCCTGCTTCATTATGCGCATAATTCTGTCCTTACTCATACCTTTATCTATTTGCGAAGCACTGCTAATAAAATCGCGATGTCCTGCCGTTGCTAAATAAAAAATTATGAATACTACAGGTAGAACAATTGCTGCAATTAAGATAATGTTAATTAAGGTGTCATCAAAAATTATCATATTATACCTCCGCTTTGGGCAACTTTATATAACAACTGTTGCCGCTTTTTAATGGTTAGTTATCCACACAAATTAGAAAATTGTGGGCAATTATAATTATATCAGTCAGTCAGTCAGTCAAAAAGCAAGCGTTTTGCGGTACTTTTTTTCAAAATTTTACATTTTTTTACATCTAGTTATCCACATTTAATAAAACTAACTAAGCCACGCAATACCATAATTTAAAACCGACAACATCAAAATCACACAAAAAAGAAAAAACCAAAGCGTTATGCTTTGGCTTTTTTAGTGTCAACTTCCGTGTTCGGTATGAGAACGGGTTTATAATAGAAAAAAGCCTTACGAAAAAATTCGTAAGGCTTTTTAATGGAACGGCAGCGTCCTATCTTCCCGACAGGTCTCCCTGTAAGTATTTTCGGCGCTGAGGGTCTTAACTTCCGTGTTCGGTATGAGAACGGGTGGTTCCCCCTCGCTATAGCCACCGTAATGGCACAGGTCAATTTTAAATGTTAAGTTTTAAATGTTAAATTGTTTAATTCGTTTTTTGCATTACTATTGAACAGTTAGCAAAATAATTCTTACCGCGTAAGCGGTGTAATAATTAAACATTTAACATTCAGCATTTAACATTTGTAAATGAACACTGACAACTGCATAAGAGTTTGTAGTTTTGTATTACCACTATGCGATGTACCTCTTAAAAGGATATACCTTTTGGGTATAAACCTTTTTGGGAAGTTTATCCCAAAGCGTGTGCACACTTTAATGGTGGGCACATCTGCAATAACTTTGCACAAAACTACGTTTTTTAAGAGATGGGTTAGACCTCTTAAAGTGTGTACGAAACAACAACTTGTTTGCAAAAACTTAATTATGCGTACAAGGTTGTATAGAAACCATTTTATAGGTTTCCGTAAGCCCTATATGCTTCGCAATACTGCGTCAAGTTTTGCGTTTTTCCTCAGTTGCGTACGCTCGGTACGCGCCTTCGGCAAAGCCGCCACTTTTCTTGTCTTGCTCGCATCTAGTGCTTACTTAATGATTAAGCCCTCGTCCTATTAGTATCGGTTAGCTGAATGCATTACTGCACTTACACCTCCGACCTATCAACCTCATAGTCTATAAGGGGACTTACTAGATTAACTCTATGGGATATCTTATCTTTGGGTTAGTTTCGCGCTTAGATGCCTTCAGCGCTTATCTATTCCGCACTTCGCTATCCAGCCGTACCACTGGTGTGATAACTGGTACACGATAGGTGCGTCCACTCCGGTCCTCTCGTACTAGGAGCAGATCCCATCAAATATCCTACGCCCACGATGGATAGGGACCGAACTGTCTCACGACGTTCTGAACCCAGCTCACGTACCACTTTAATCGGCGAACAGCCGAACCCTTGGGACCTGCTTCAGCCCCAGGATGTGATGAGCCGACATCGAGGTGCCAAACCTCCCCGTCGATGTGAACTCTTGGGGGAGATAAGCCTGTTATCCC
>WQRI01000038.1 GCA_009786825.1 Bacillota bacterium | reverse complement strand
GTAGTTTAGTGTTTAGTCTACCATTGAACAATAGTGCTAGTTTTCAAGTTTAAGAAAACTTGCGCTTTTTCAACCAATTTGTACATTGTAATTTGTAATTTCGCTTCGCTGACCGCTGGGACATCTGTCCCTACAACTTTTTAGTTTTTGCGTTAAACATAAGGGCAAACAAGTAAGAGAAGAATATTGCTGCTGCTATGCCTGCCGCTGTTGCCGACTTGCCACCTGTAATTGTGCCTAAGATGTTTTGCCATACGCTTTGGTCTTTAGAAGAGTCTGCTATTGCGCCCTTTGCAAGCGAATGCCCAAAGCCAAGTATTGGCACTCTTGCGCCCGCCTCGGCAAAATCTACAATATATTGATACACCCCAACCCCTTCTAGCAAAACGCCCGCTAGTACGAATATAACCATTATTCTGCCCGCAGTTAGTTTTGTATGGTTAAGCAAAACTTGAGCAATCATACAAATTAGCCCGCCCACTAAAAATACTTTTAAATAAACAATTATACTAGACATTTAAAAAACTCCTTATAATATTATAGCCCCGCCCCCGCGTGTGTTAGCACCCGCAATAGCACCCGCGTGTATTAGCACCCGCGCGTGTCCGTATCGAGACAAACAACTTGCTAACTACAAAATTGCTACTACTAAAACTTTTGTGTGTCGCCTATACTCTTTCTAAAACTACTGCGTGTGCTATGCACGGAATGCTTGCGCCTTGCAAAGCTGATGTTGGGCTGTGAAGCGCCCCTGTTGGAACAAACAAAACTTTTTTAAGTGGCTTTTTGTTTTGTGTATTGTTTTGCTCCTTTTGTGTCTCTGCCATTTTTGATTGCGCTTCATTGGCTGTTGTATCGCCTATTGTGTCGCCCTTTGTATCGCTTATATCTTCCGCTAGCATTCTTTTAATTACGTACGACGAAAATACTACAGCGCAACACCCCGCGCCCGAGCCACCTACTATTTTTTTACCGCGCGTGTTGTATATCATAACGCCGCAATCTTGATAGTTGTGGCTTAAGTCTATATCTTTTTCTTTTGCTAACTCTATCAGTATTTTTTTGCCAACTTCGCCAAGGTCGCCCGTTAGTATTGCGCAGTAGTCGCTTGGCTGTGTGTTTGTTGCACTAAAGTGTGTCTCTAATGTGCTTAGTGCGGCGGGCGCCATAGCAGCCCCCATATTGTTAACATCTGTTATGCCATAGTCTATTACTTTGCCTATAGTCGCCATTGTAATAGCCACTTGGTTGGTGGCTTGATTGTTGGTTTGGTTGCCCGCTTGGTTGTTTACTTGGCTACCCACTTGAGTATTTTTTACGACTGGTTTGGTTTTTGTATTACCCGCACCGCCCGCGCTAACAACTACAGCGCCCGCCCCTGTTACAGTATTTTGCGCCGCCGGCGTTGGCTGAACCCCCAACTCTAGCGGAAACCTAAACTGGCGCTCTGCACTAGAATAGTGGCTAGATGTTGCACATACTACTGTGTCTGCAAAGCCGCCGTCCAAATAAATTGCCGCTTGTATAAGCGCAAGCGCAAAGGTAGAACACGCGCCATAAAGCCCAACAAAAGCGCTATCAAACGCGCGCGCTGTATAGCCACTAGATATAATTTGGTTTAGCAAATCGCCCGCAAAAATTGTGTCTATGTCGCCTTTTTGTAGCCCCGCTTTTTCTATAACACTATCAATTGCAAACTGTTGCATCTTTTGCTCTGTTTGCTCGTACGTTTTAGTCCCCCACGTGTCGTCCTTTAGTGTATAGTCGAAGTACGCCTTAAGCGGTCCTTTAGCCTCTGATGGTCCGACAATAGAAAATGCCGCACTAATCAAAGGCTTACTTTTAAAAACTTTTGTATATTTACCTAATTGTTTCATAATTTTTTTTTAATGTACAAATTACAAATTACAATGTACAAATGTTATAGCATACCAAACAAAACTTTTTAACAGTCTCAATTTGCTAACTGCTAAAAAGTCAGATAATTTATGTGTGCAACATTTGTAATTTGTACATTGTACATTGTAATTTGTGTCAATGTAATTTGTAATTTGTAATTTAACTCAAGCCGTAAGCATAACGCCGTGCATAGCCCTTTATTGCGCTATCCGATGCCCCAAATAGCTCTCACCACCATTCTAACTAACGCCACAACTATGCTTGCTGCTACGCCGTTAACTACTACCGCACCGCCTATCAAAAACAATTTAGCCCCTAGCCCAAACACAAGCCCTTCGCGCTTGAACTCTATTGCTGGGGACGCCATAGCGTTTGCAAAGCCAGTAATCGGAACGATAGAGCCAGCCCCCGCGTGCTTTGTTATTTTATCGTATATGCCAAGCCCCGTTAAAAAGCAACCTAAAAATACAAGCGTTATTACAGTTGCTGCGTTAATCTCTTTTTGGTCTGAGAAAATAAAGCCATAAAGGTCGTATAAAATTTGCCCGATTATGCAAATTATTCCGCCAACAACAAACGCCATAATTAAGTTGCGCAAGTGGTTAGACTTTGGCATTTTAGACTCTACAAACTCGGCATACTGCTTGTTGCGCTCTAAATCAGCCTCTGGTATGGATATATCGTACTTTATATCTTGCTGGTCTGAATTAGCGCCACTACTACCCGCGCCACCGTTTGAAGCGCCCGAGCCTTGTTGGTTAAGTGTATTTGAATTTTCCATAACCATAGTATAGCCGCATTTACTAAAAATATTTTGCATTGCAAACTTTATTTTTTACGGTGTGGTTATTTTGACTTTATTTTTTCGGTGTGCCTATTTTGTTTTTTTCTTAGCTCCGATTTTTTTGAGAATGTAAATTTTTAAGTAATGCAAATTTTAATAAAGCAAATTTTTTTACACATATTAAGGCTATGAGAAAAAACAACTTTATTTTAATGAGTTTTGCGCTTGTAGCGGGCGCTATATTAACACTTGCTTTAGTGTTTAGTTTTGGTGGTAATACCAGCCAAGCGCCATCTTTTCATAGCGTGCATCACGACTTAGAGCAGTCTTTGCTTATTACAGAGAGTTTTGCAAGCGAGAGTGAGAGCTTACGTGAGATTAAAAAAAGCCTAGATAATAATCTAGACTTAATAGACTACAGAGGCACAAGGCTTAGCCAAAACACTATTTTAAAAATTGATGTGCTAAGTAGGCTTGTGCGACTAGAGCTTATAAACCTTAACTTTTATAAAAGCCGTTTGCAAAATGTTCAGCCAGACCACCCTTATTACAATCTGACCACTCAAATTTTAAACAACCAAACACAAATCTCGGCAGACAATATAGCACTTATCTTCACAGAAATTAACACCCTAGTAAGTGGCTACACCAAACTTAGAAGCAGTATGCCAAACAATATGGGCGAGCAAGGAAGTCACATCGAGCATACTTACCAATCAATTCAGCCAGCCAAAAACCAAAATCAATCTACCAACTCAAACTCGGGCAACCTAGAAAACATAACCAACCTATCAGACATAACAGAACTAGAAGAAGTAATAGACCTAGAAGAAATTCTAGAAATAACCGAACTAGCCGAAATCGGTGAAATCGCACTTTTGGCGTAGGCGCAACCTACCACATAATCTTGCCACCGCTAACTGCCTTTTGCTTCTACCTCGAATTCTTGTCGCATACGCTCTATTATTTTGGTCTCTAGCCGTGATACTTGTACTTGAGATACGCCTAGGGTGGCGGCTATCTCACTTTGAGTTTTATCTCTGAAAAACCTTAGTATTATAATTTTTTTCTCGCGCGTTGGCAGTTTTTCTATAAATTGTTTTAGCACAAACAAATCTAGCATATCATCATTTAGTGGCTCTGTTTGCAATGTGTCTATTAGGCTTCGCGAATTTTCACTATCATCTAACTTCTCGAACATAGAAACCGGCTTTTGAGCCGCCTCTAGCGCAAAAACAATATCTTGTGGGTCTACTTGCAGATGCTTAGCAATTGTGTTTATGGGCGGCTTTTCATCGTTTTTCTTTTTATAGTCTTCTATAAAGTAGGCGATTTTGTGTGCAAGCGTTTTTGTTTGGCGCGACACTTTTATATAGCCATCGTCTCGCAAAAAGCGCTTAATCTCGCCCGTTATCATAGGCACGGCGTAAGTCGAAAACTTAACCCCAAAGGTTAAATCAAAATTTGCTATGGCTTTTAAAAAGCCTATACTGCCTAGTTGGTAAAGGTCTGCATACTCTACGCCCCTGTTTTTGAAGCGCTTAACAATGCTTTTTATCAGCGGCGAATTCTCTTCAATTAATACAGTCTTGGCTCTCTCACAGCCAGTTTGTGCTTGTTCAACCAATTCTAATGTGTTACTTCTAATGATTTCCGCCATAAATTTTTTACCTAATAAATACTTCCTTAATACTAACTTTGCTTTGCCCTATGCTTTGCCCTATGTTTTGCCTTAAATATAATTCGCGCGAAGCGCGGTGTAGCATATGCTCGTTTACTTGTAAGAATGCTTTACTAGTTCGCTTACAAGTTCGCTATGCTTTTAAATAACTCTATTGTTGTGCCTTTGCCCTTTTCAGACTTAACCTCTAACTTGTCCATAAAAGACTGCATTACAGTAAAGCCCATACCGCTACGCTCGAAATGCGGCTTTGTAGTAAACAACGGCTGAATCGCTTCGTCTATGTTGTCTATCCCTATGCCCCTGTCACTTACTGTTATATGCACAAAATTACTTGCCGTATCTATCACGCACTCTACCCTAATCTCGCCACCCCGCCCTTCATAGCCGTGAACAGCGCAATTAGTAACCGCTTCCGACACAGCAGTTTTAATATCGTTAATCTCTTCTATGCTCGGGTTAAGCGGCACGCAAAAAGCAGCCACCGTGCTTCTGACAAATGCTTCGTTGTGGTGGTGCGCATCTACTATAAGTGTCATCTTGTTTAAAGAACTAGATGCGCTTGGTTTTTCTTTAATCTCTTTTTTTACTTTAATTTCATTTGGTTTTAATACTCTTAATTTTTTACTCATTATGTATCTCCATTAGGTTAGAGTGGTGTCTGCAACCGTATCCACGAGCATATTTTTGCAATTTTAGCACATCACTTCGTTGTTTTCTCCTTGCGTACATCCAGTACGCGCGTCAAAAACGCCTTGTTATGTATCTAAAATTGCTTCAATCTGCTTCGTGTCTAGGTTGCGACACCACTCTTATTTTTTATTTTTTGTTAAGCCTAACTGATTTTTGGCATTATGTCGAAAAGACCGGTCGCCCTAAAAATTTTTTCTACTTGCGGGGTTGGCTCTTTAACGTAGACGTCGGTCATTCTTTGCTTTAACTTTTTGTATCTGCCTATCAAAACCCCAATGCCCGTAGAGTCCATAAAAGACAACCCGTTTAAATGAAAAACCACGCTAACCATATTGTTGCTGTCTATTAAATTGTCTAGACTGCTTCGCGTGTTTTGCGCCGTCCCCTCGCTCAGTTCACCATTCAAATAAATGTGCAAAACCTTGTTTGCTACTTGATATTTTATATTCATAATTTTTTTCCTTAACTTGATTTTATTTTTTAGCCTCTTAATTATAGCAAAAGCAAGCGCAAATAAATTTAGAACTTTTGTCTAATTCTGTGAACTTTTGGTGAGGCTTGATATACAAAATTTTTGTCGGTGACCTGCCCTTAAAAAATAAATTTAAAAAAGTTTGTGAAAACGCTTGCTTTTCTTTTTCTTTTGTGTTAATATATATTTAACAACTTTAACAAAAAAGAAATATTGAGTTGTTAAACGACAAATTATGGCGGGGCTTGATAGTGAAATTTTTTCTCGGTTGTTTGCTTTGGCAAACAAAGGTTCAAAAATTTCATATCTGCGCCGTACGGGAGTTATATGCTCCGCAACGACAAAGATTGGGGGAAAAAATTATGTCGCAAAAAAAATTAATTCTGCCAGCAAATGGCAAAGAAGCAAAAGATAAGCAAAAAATTGAGGGTGGCTCTGCACTACCAAAAGTAGCAAGCCAGCACCTTGTTCAAAGAGGAAACTTTCTTTTCTCGCAAACAGTATACTCAGACGGAAGTATGTCGCTACGCTCTATCTCAAAGCCGTTAATCAGCGAGCAGGGATAAGCGAACAGCGTTAGTCAGCGAACAGCGATGAGCGGTCAGCGGTCAGTTTCTGTTACATAGGTCAATAAGGGAAGAGATAAAGGCTTTTAAAACAATGGTTAAATAGCCAGCCTTTAAACAAAATACAAATAAAAAAAGACTTCGGGGTTTTTTAAACCTCAAAGTCTTTTTATTGTTTTAAGCCAAAACTGTTTAATGGAAAGTTGCTAAATTCAAACAGCACCAAACTTGTTTTACCTACAAAAGTTAGACTGTTCAAAAGCAATAGTATTTAATGTGTGTAACCACTTTACACTTTACACTCTACACTTTACACTCTCTACATCACTTAATAATAGATGCTTTAATCAATTTCTCTGCTTCCTTTCTGCCGTACGTGTTTAGAATTTCTACCTTTTTGCCCTCTAGTGTTTTATAACTCTCTAAAAAGTGTTGAATCTCTTTTATGAAGTGGTCTGGCAACTCACATATATCATTATACGAGTTATAGTATGGGTCTTTAAAAGGTATTGCTATAATCTTGTCGTCCGACTCGCCCGCGTCCAACATCTTTATAACCCCAACCGGATAACACCTAACAATACAGTACGGAACAAGCGGGTCAGAACACAGCACGAAAACATCCATAGCATCGCCATCTGGGCAAAGCGTATGCGGAATAAAGCCATAACTGTGCGGGTACTGCATAGATGTGTGAAGTATGCGGTCTAATTTCAAATAGCCCGTCTCTTCGCACACTTCAAACTTTGCCTTACTACCCTTACTAATTTCTATAGCCACCAAAAAATCGTTCTGCTTAATTTTATCTCTTACATTTAATGCTTTCACACAAACCTTCCGTTTGACGATTTGTCTTAAACTATGTTTCTAAACCGCCCTATATCCGTTAATCAGATTTTTGTTTTTATAATTTAGCCTCACACAGCCCAATACCTATAACAGCACTAAGTTGTGGTGAGACGCTAGCGCGCCGATATATATATTTTTTAGCCTTGTGATTACGCCCGCAACTCTCACAAGCCAAACCCTACCTGAAAACTGCGGAAGCACTTAGATAAAAAATTTATACATCAAGCGCTTCGCCATTATCCATAAGCAGACTTATCAGCCCTTGCCCGTATTCTATGCTTGCAAAAAGCGGGATAAATACTACTGCAACAGTTACCATCAACTTGATTAAGTTGTTAAGCGCTGGTCCTGATGTGTCTTTAAACGGGTCGCCTACTGTGTCACCCACAACAGACGCCTTGTGCGTCTCGCTACCCTTTTGACCCGTAGCCTCTACATACTTTTTTGCATTGTCCCAAGCGCCACCCGCATTAGCCATAAATATTGCAAGCACAAGCCCACTCGCTAGTGCACCTACAAGCATTCCGCCAAGCCCAACATACCCAAGCGTTATACCAACAGCAATCGGGCTTAAAAACGCAAGCGTCCCCGGCACAATCATCTCTTTAAGCGCCGCCTTTGTAGATATATCTACGCACTTTGCATAGTCTGGTTGCTGAGTGTCTTCCATAATTCCCGGATACATTTTAAACTGCCTACGCACCTCTTCTATCATAGCAAACGCCGCACGCCCAACAGAATTCATAGTAAACGCGCTAAACAAAAACGGTAGCATTCCGCCAATAAGCACGCCCGCTATAACAATCGGGTCTATTAAATATGGCATCTGAATAACCACACCATCTTCCGCAAGGGTGGTCGCAAATGTTGTAAAAAATACTACAAGTAACAAAAGTGAAGTTAGCGCCGCGCTTCCAATACAAAAGCCCTTGCCTATAGCCGCTGTCGTGTTGCCTACTGCATCTAACTTGTCTGTAACTTCCCTAACTTCCGGCTCTAATTGAGCCATCTCTGCTATACCGCCCGCGTTGTCTGCAATTGGTCCGTAAGCATCAGACGCTAGCGTGCTTCCCATAGTAGATAACATACCAACTGCCGCCAAAGCAATTCCGTAATGCCCGCCAACTAAATAACCAACAATCGCAACAACAACAATGGTTAAAATCGGAAGCGCGGTAGACATCATACCAACCGCAAGCCCAGATATTAGGTTTGTTCCAGCACCCGTCTCAGATTGCTTAGCAATCTCTTTAACGCTTTTATACTCGCCAGAAGTATAAACTTCTGTAAAAAAGCCTATCGCTATACCCGCTGCTAAACCTATTGCTACAACAACAAATGCGTGAAAGCTTTCAAAAAACACAAAACTTAAAATAGCCGCCGCAAGTAACGACACGCCACCCGCAATATAAGTAGATAAATTCAACTTCTTGCCCGGGTTGTCTGTTTTGCCCCTAACAAAAAGCCCGCCTATGAATGATGCTACAATTCCCGCCGCTAACACAAGCGTTGGAAATAATATTACATAAAGCGTGTTAATATACTCACTAGCAAACATAACCGGCGCTAAAACCGCTATTGCCAAACACGCAATTAAACTTCCGCTATAACTCTCAAATAAGTCCGCGCCCATACCCGCAACGTCGCCCACGTTGTCGCCTACGTTGTCTGCAATAACGGCAGGGTTTCTTGGGTCGTCTTCTGGTATGCCCGCTTCTACCTTGCCTACTAAGTCTGCGCCAACATCAGCCGCCTTTGTGAAAATTCCGCCACCAACACGCGCAAAAAGTGCAATTAAAGAACACCCCAAAGCAAAGCCCATAACAGAGTTTATAATGCCCGTTGTGATATCCCCGCTAGCGCCATCTATGCCCCAAAAAAGAAGCACAAGCCCGCTTACGCCCGCAAGCCCAAGCCCTACTACCGCAAAGCCCATAACAGAGCCACCTTGGTAAGATACGCGAAGCGCGCCGCTCATACCCTCTTTTTGAGCCTTTTCTGTTGTTCTGCCGTTTGCGTTTGTTGCTGTAGACATTCCTAAAAAGCCCGCAAGCCCGCTAAATACAGCACCCGCCAAAAACGCAACCGCTGTTTGCCAACTCCACGTAGCAAAGCCTACCGCCACAGCAATTATTACTGTAAAGATTGCAAGAATCTGATACTCGCGCTTTAAAAACGCATTAGCACCCTGCTTAATAAAACCCGTAAGCTGTGCTACCCTTTCGTTTTCAATCTTAATTTTTCTAATTTTTAATTTGGTCACTAAGGCGTAAGCTAAACCCAATACACCCACCCCTAGCGCAATAAGTAAAAAATAATAAGACATAACGTTTTTCTCATTCCGGACGTTGTTTAGTATTTGTCTATCCCCTAGACAGCAACACCCAAACATTTGTGGCAATGCCACCACTTCAAAAATCACCACCCGCCAATAAGCCGAATAAGTCAAAAAGCGATTTTCCGGGCGATTTTTCGTGCGATTTTTCGTACAAAAAAAAGTATACCACATTTCAAAACAAAAAGCAACTAAAATCAATAACGTTTTTACCACTCTGCCAAAACAAAAAAAGCCCCGCTAAAAAAATTTTAACAAGACTTTCACAAATTGGTGACCCTACGGGGAATCGAACCCCGCCCCCCTGCGTGAAAGGCAGGTATCCTAACCGATAGACTATAGGGCCAAGTATTAATTTAAAAAATGGGTGCGGGGGCAGGATTCGAACCTGCGACCTTCGGATTATGAGCCCGACGAGCTGCCTAACTGCTCCACCCCGCGTCGTAAAAAAATCGAATGTAAGTTTTGAAAAAGTTGGTAGCGGCGACTGGAGTCGAACCAGCGACCTACCGAGTATGAACCGGTTGCTCTAGCCAACTGAGCTACGCCGCCACGGAATGTTAAAATACCAAACAATACCCTAACTAATACATTATATTATAAAACCCTATTAATTGTCAAGCGTTTACACATATTTTACAAAAAAAATTGTGATTGTGCGCCACTTTGTTTTACGTACGAACGTCCCAATCGCGAAAAATTTTACACATCTAGCGCCTTGCCTAGTCCGAATACGAAGTAGAATAGTACTATTATTGCTTGGATTGGGGCGGCTATTACGTAGAATATGAAAGGGTGTTCTGTGTCGAATGATAGGTGGGCGGCTAGGGATAGTGTCCATAAAAGCGCGGATATAGATATTATCACAAAAACCCTATGTAAACTAAAGCCCCTAAAAATTAAGTGCTTGCCCCACAGCCCGCTAAATATTATGGCCACGACCGCTGCAAACGGCATTGCGTATATGTAGAACATCCACGAGTGCTGAATTCTAACACCCGTTGGAAGTATAACCGAAAACCCGAACAAAAAGGTCGCCACAGTAAAAACAAACATTATGCTCATAATCGGCACTATAACCCTTACGTTCCAGCGCTCTGTAAGGGGCTTCTTTTTTGCGCGGGTTTCAACACCCGCCAGAACTTCCGCTTTTTCAGAATTTAATATGTCTACAACCCTTATGCCAAAAACATTTGCTAACTTAATAAGTATGTTAAGGTCTGGAATGCCATCGCCCCGCTCCCACTTAGATATTGCTTTGTCTGTATAGTTTATTTTATCGGCTAACTCTAGTTGCGTATAGCCCGCCCTTTTTCTGAAAAAAGCAATGCTTCGCCCAACCCTTTTAGCAAGGGCATATTCGCTTAACTGCTCTATTGCCGTATTATCTAAGTTGTGAGTTTCGTTTTCTACCATACCTTTTTTTCTTTTGGGATTGTGGGTACGCCCTCAAACACTATTGCCGACGCGCTAGTGATATCTGCGGACACACTCAGACAAAAATTTTACTTATCAAGCCTTTATTTTTTTGCTTCCCTAATTTGTCTGTCCATATCGCGCTTTACATCTCTATCTTTTATAACATTCTTTTTGTCGTACGTGTGCTTACCTTTTGCTAGCGCTATTTCTACTTTAACAAGCGCGTCTTTAAAATATACTTTTGTTGGCACAAGCGCAAAACCCTTTTGTGCAACCTTGTCTGCTAGTTTGTTGATTTGCTGTTTTTTAAGCAACAATTTTCTGACGCGCCGCTCTTCTGCGTTATAGTGGCTTCCCTTCTCGTAAGCGGCAATATACATATTTAATAGAAAAACCTCACCATCTCTAATAGTGGCGTAACTGTCGTTTAAATTAATGCTTCCTTTGCGAATAGACTTAACTTCGCTTCCAACAAGTTTTATACCACATTCTAACTTGTCTAAAAAATGATAGTTAAACCCCGCCTTCCTATTTGTAGTAACAATTTTCATAACTTCTCGCGTGTATGCCCTAGCCCGCATAAAAGCGCCTTTGCCCTTACTGCTATCACTATGCTAGCGTTGCCCTTGCAATAAGTATAAACTTTAGTTTGTCGTTTGTCAAGTGTTAGCATTAACATAAAAAAGTTTTTCGATTTACATTAGCAATATTTCCGTGGTCTTAAAAAAAATACTGTGTTTAAATGGTTGCAAAGTTTTGCGTTTTATGCTAAAATATCTAGGTAAACAAATATAGGAGAAAACTTGAAAAGGCTACTGTTTATGTAATCTTTTTAGAAAGTTTTGTGGCTGGGCTTTTAAATAAATGTCTTTGCCACCCGAAAGAAATATGAAAGTTTTAGTACAAGGGATAGATTTGTCTGAAGCGGCAAGCCGAGTTGGAAAAGCACTAGGTACGCGTACTATCAACCCAATTTTAGAAGGCATAAAGTTAAAGGCAGAGAACAATACGCTTACACTAACCGCCACAGACTTAGAACTTGGCATAGAAAAAACAATTAATGCAGATGTTGCGCTTGAGGGCGAGGCGGTTATTCCGGGAAAACTTTTTTTAGACTTGGTGGCGCGTTTAAAAAACACGGCTATTGAAATGGGCATTGAGGGTTCTAAACTTGTTGTTAAGTATATGGAAAACAAAATGGAGTTTGCCTTATTAAGTGTAGATGAGTTTCCAGCGCTTGCAAAGTTAGAAAACGCCGACTGGTTTACAATTCACCCAAACGAGTTTAAAGATTTAATAACTAAAACGGTTTTCTCTGCCGCAACGGAAGACAGCCGCCCAATACTAAAGGGGTGTCACCTAGACTTAACAGACAAAACGCTTACGGCGGTTGCGCTAGATGGCTACAGAATGTCGCTAGCTAAGCGGCAAGTAGAAAAGGCTTCTGCTGGTATATCTGTTGTTGTGCCGGCTAGAAGTTTAAACGAGGTTGCCGCTCAACTTGAGGGGGACGAGCCGGTTGTTGTGTCTGTGCAAAAAAACTATCTGATGGTAGACTTAATACATACGCGCCTTGTAACAAGGCTTTTAGAGGGCGACTTTATAAACTACAAGCAAATTATTCCAACCGAGGCTCAAACCACAATTACTGTAAGCAAGGCGCAGTTTGATGAGGCACTATCGCGCGCATACTTACTAGCGCGGGGCGACCGCAACAACCTTGTAAGGCTGAGCGCAAGTGGCAATTTGCTTACTATAACATCTAACACAGACTTTGGCTCTATAAAAGAGATTGTTCCTGTTGGGATAGAGGGTGTGGATATAACAATAGCGTTTAACGCAAAATATTTTGCGGACGCCCTGCGCGTAGCAGACGATGAGCATTTAAAAATAGCATTTGAGGGCGCAAGCAAGCCCGCAATTATCAGACCAGACAAAGACAAGGGCGAGAGTTTCTTGTTTTTGATACTACCAGTAAGGGTTCTGTAGCCCCCCGTTTGATGCCAAAGCGCCGCAGTTTCAGTGTAGCAAAGCCCGTTTGATGCCAAAGCGCATAATTTTTTAGAAAGTAAACTTGTGGTTGTATTTAATTTTGAACCTTTGTTTTTCGCAGAAAAACAACCGAGAAAAATTAAATACAAACCCACAAGGCTAAATAAATAAGGAGATTTAAATATATGCCTAAACGTACCTATCAGCCTAAAAAAAGGCAACGTAACAAAGTACACGGATTTAGAGCCAGAATGAAAACACAAGGTGGCAGAAAAGTTTTAGCCCGCAGAAGAGCGAGAGGTAGAAAAAAACTTACTGTTGCAGACCTGTAACTAAATTCCAAAACTAAAGTCCGCCACAATTTTTAATGGCGGGCTTTTTTCAAGAGGACAAAAAAATGCGGAAGTTTCTTAGTTTAATATCGCGCGCTATACACGACTATAGTATGATAAAAGATGGCGATAAAGTTTTAGTTGGTATATCTGGCGGAAAAGACAGCACGCTTTTAGCGCTTGCTTTAGGCTACATTCAAAAATATTACAAGACAAAGTTTGAGTTAAGGGCGCTGATGATAGACCACGGGTTTGAAGAAGTTACCGAGGCTCAGGTTAACGCCCTTGTAGAATTTTTGGCGAGCCACGGCATAAAAATGGATATTGTTAAAACCAATATCAAGCAGATTGTGTTCGACCAGCGCAAAGAAAAAAACCCGTGCTGGCTTTGCGCAAGGTTTAGGCGTGCTGCGCTTTGCGAGTATGCGCGTGAGAATGGCTTTAATAAAATTGCGCTTGGACACCATAAAGACGATGTTATAGAAACCCTTTTGCTTTCTATTTTTTACGAAGGGCGGCTTTCTACGTTTGGTCCGATAACTCATTTGGATAGAACAGACACAACAATTATACGCCCGATGATTTACGTAAGTGAAAACACGCTTATCGCTAATGCGAAAAATCAGAACTACCCTATTATAGAAAACCCTTGCCCGTACGACAAAAACACTCAGCGCACATACGTAAAGCGCCTTATAAAGCAGATAGAAAAAGATGTTCCGCCGGTTAGAGACAGAATGCTGTCTGCACTAACAAACCCACAGCGTAATAACCTATGGGACCAATACGAAAAGCAACAGCCTTTCAAAAAAACCAAAACTGTTAGCACTAAAGTTGTTACTGTTAAAAAGGTGCAAAAAACAAAGGCAAGCCCAAAAATCAATGCAGACCCAACAAAAGCGCCCGAGTATAGCACGCCTGTACTAGCAGATGTGCCTAAAAAAACTACTACTAAGGTTACTGCTAAGGCAACCGCCAAGACAGCCACAAAGGCAACCACAAAGGCAACAACAAAAACCACTACCAAAGCAACCACCACTAAGGCTACAAAAACTAAAGCAGAACCCCGCTAAAAATATGCAAAAAAAATATAGGCTTAAAAAAAATAAAGATTATCAAAAACTTTACAAAACAGGCAAATCTTTTGCGTGTAAATATTTAATATTGCATTACGCACCGCTTAAAGACAAAACAGCGCTAAGCATAGGCTTTTCTGTGTCGGGCAAACTTGGCAAGGCTGTAAAGCGCAATAAACTGCGCCGTCAAATTAAAGAAGCGACGCGTCACTTACTATCTAACATACCGCGTGGCTACAATCTAATTATAACAGCACGCACCACCGCCGCGGGTATCCCCTACAAAACCATATCAGACAGCATAAAATATATGCTTAAAAAAACAAACCTTTGGCTTGGCTAGTTGCACCTGCAAAAACCAATACGACGAATTTCTATCTTCGCTTCGCTACGAAAATTACGTATATGGTTAGGTGCATACCGCGCACAATGTTATTATGAAAAAAATTTTACACACCCTAAGGGAAATTTACATCATACCCATACGCATATATCAGCATACCCTGTCCGCCCTTATCGGCAACCGCTGTGGCTTCACCCCCACTTGCTCTACCTACGCAATGCACGCCATAAAAAAACGCGGTATAATAATAGGTACAATTATGGGTGGCTTTCGCATACTAAAATGCAACCCCTTTTCTAAAGGCGGCAACCACTACGTCCCCGACCGCTTCAAAGACATAAAACACGTACTGTAAATACAGCATTCTACAAAATAAGTCAAGTGTCTGTCGAAAGTTTTAGACACAGCAATCTAGATATTATGCCTAGTGGTATAATGAGATATGCTTAAATTTGGTGAAAGATTATTTGAATTACGGAATGAGAAAAATCTCAGCACAAGACACCTTGCTGCTGAATTAGGTATTCATCACTCTGCAATATCTAAATGGGAAAAGGGTGAACACGAACCTTTAATCAGTATTGTAATAAAGTTGGCGAAATATTTTGATGTTTCTGTTGGCTATATGGCAGGTGTAGAAGATTAATGAAAAAACCTTACACAATAGAAAAGTTTGGAAAACGGCTTTTAGAGTTAAGAAAAGAAAAAGGTTTAACCACAAGGCAACTTGCCGACAAACTAGGTTTTTCTCAAACTGCTATAAGTAATTGGGAAAACTTAAACCGAGAGCCTAGTTTAACATATGTTGTTAAACTAGCACAGTATTTTGATGTTTCTGTTGGTTATATGGCAGGCACAGAAGATTAGGGTACTGTTTTGTATATCAATTTTTCATAGCGCACCACAACAATAAATCACAAAAGGTCTTAGCGTTTTTTTCTAAGACCTTTTTTTAGTTTAATAACCCACTTAGTAACTTGCCCGCGCTAGCGGGTGTAACATTTGGTTGCTTCGCAAGGTTGTAGCATAGTGTTTAGTCTACCCTTGCATTATAGTACTAGTTTTAAGTTTAAGAAAACTTGCGCTTTTTCAACCAAT
>WQRI01000037.1 GCA_009786825.1 Bacillota bacterium | reverse complement strand
CCCGCCAATACTACTACCAGACCACACCGCAAGTTTTAATGCGCGAGTTGTTCACGGACACGACATTCCTGTAAGCGTATTTAGATACCCCTCATTCATATCCGTGTCCCCCGTAATAACTTACGCGAATGGCATACTAGCCACACTTCAACACGGACAAGCCCTAACAGTTGTTGGTCGGGCTTCTAACTATACAGACTATCAAGGCTTCTTATTTTACGAAATAGAACTCTACGGCAGAAATGGCTTTGTACCAAGAGAGTTTATTATTATAGACACACCACCTGCCCCGCTAGAATTTAACTCTAACGCTATCACAACTAACAGAGTTAACCTGTACGCAAACATTATAGAAAACCAGCCAGATAACTGGATTGGTGGCGATGGGGTTAGATGCACAAACGACCTACGCTATATCTACATACTAAACCTACGCGACATACAAATTGTAGACTTACAAAATTTCGACGAAGACAGCACCTTTACTTTTGTTAGATATAGGTGCGCAGATGGCAACGTTTACGAGGGCTATGTTCTAACGCGCTATATAAGGCTAAACCAGCAAAACTTCCCAACAGCAATAGTCTTAACCGGGCTAGCAACGGGCGCTTGTGCCTTAGCCTACTTTATCAGAAAACGCCGCAAATTCGAACTGTAATTGTAGGGATAAGCGGTCAGCGGTCAGCGATAAGTTCAAGTGCCTTACCACCCACGCTTACATCTCAATACTTATGCAATTGTTTTTTCAGCCTTAGCAACACTCTTACCTATCTAGCCAAACCACAAAGCCCAACGCACTCGCGTTGGGCTTTTATAAATTATAAAAATTTTTCGGTTCTAAAAAGCGATAATTCCTAGGTAATAAAAAAGTCGGCTTCGCCGATTCCCTCGCTTGAGGCTCGGCTTTTTTGGACGAAGCGTTTCGCTCGGTTCTAAAAAGCGACATTTCCTAGGTCATTAAAAAACCGCACAGTTTTAAAATGCCTTTAAAACTAGGCTATAAAACTACACAAATTTTACCTTAATTCAGATTTCGCTTTTTCTATGTACTACGTGATTTTAGGCACTTGGTCTTACTGTGTCCCTTATGTTAGCCACATTTGTAGTTATATTAGCAACACCACTAGTAATGTTAGATACACCATTAACAATCACCCCGATTCCCGCAACTACTGCGCCAATAACACCAATAGTCGCAACAATGCTACTGCTACCACCATCTACACCCAGCATTTCTTTCTTGTCTAACTCGTAGCCATTTGTAGGTAAAACTAAATTAGATTCCATTTTTCTACCCCCTATAATTTTTTGTGACAAAATTTAAGCGCGCTTTTAACTATGCCCCACTCAATTTCCACCACAAATATTAATTTTGTTAAATATATTTTAACACAAAATCAAATAAATTGCAACCCTTTTTCACAATTTTTACAAACTTTTTTAAATTTTTATCGTTTTTTTTGCCTACAAATTTAGCAACACTTAAAATCAAAAAAGAGAGCCTATTTTGCTTTTCACAAGGCTCTCTTTTATAAAACTATTTTTGTGTGGACTTAATTGCAATATTTTTTTATAAATTCGGCTACGCTCATTACTTGCAATGGTGTATCTACTTTCGCAAGTAAAAACGCTTTGTCGCCAGTTATAAAAACATCTGCTCCCGATGCAATTACAGAAGCCAAAATGTTGTAATCACCCAAATCACTAAGTTCTAATATTTTGCCATAATGTTCTTCATTTGGGTCAATATTATAGTATTGAAAATTTAATTCACTTATGTAGTTTTCAGCTAAACCTTTTTTGTTAGGAAACTTTCTAGCAACTATTACATTAAATTCATCCAAAACAGTACTTGTTATGATAAGTTGGAAATTATCAGCAATTATCTCAATTTGTAATTGAGTGATAGATTTGCTAAACAAGCCCGCCGAGATTAAAACATTGGTATCTATTGCAACTATCATTATTTAACTCCTTGCCCTTTTTTCACGTTTTTTGCCCTTAATTCCATAATGTAGTTATCTACATCTTTTGGGCTACTCCAACCTACCCTTTCTGCCTCGCCTACCATTGCATCAGCAAATTTTCTAATAGCCAAAGAATTCTGACCCAACATAACAACTCTGCCATTCTCAACAACGAAAAAAATTTCATCGCCCGTTTTGATATTCATTTGCCTACGAATATCTGCTGGTATCGTGATTTGTCCTTTACTTGTTACCTTTGCAACTTCAATTTCTTGTTCCATAATTGCCCCTCCAATAAAACTTTTCTTACCTTTAGTATATATCATTTTAACCAAAAAGTCAACTATTTAGAAAAATTTTTTATGACCTAGAAATTATATTAAAAACTAAAAAGAGAGCCTATTTTTACAAGGCTCTCTTTTTTAAAACTACTTTTGTGTTAAGTATCTGCCCCGGCCACTTACTACGCCCCCGCGACCACCGCTTTTTTTGCCTACTAATTTAGCATAAAACAAAACTGTTCAAACCCGCACTTGCACCACCAAGAATCGGAATTCCTCCAGGCTCGCCAGGCTGTGGCGTAAAGGGTATTGTTTGAACAAAATTCTGTTCAAATTGTCGAATGTTTGCTAACGCCTCAGGATTACTAATCCTTAATTGGTCCCATATTGCAACCATATCTTCAATAGTTTGTACAGAATTTTGTTCAAACAAATTTCTAATTACTCCATTATCACCTAAAGTTGAATCTAAAAAATCTAAAATTGGATTTACGCTTCTTGTTTGAATTGACTCCATCCAATAAGTATATGGTCTTCCAAATAAATGACTTCCAGTTCCAAAAAATCTCCCTTGAAGAACACCCGTCGACGCGAAGTTGCCCTGGTTCTGCAAATTGTCAATCGTCCCAATAACAACACTACCCGCTGGTGCTGCTCTTCTCATGCCCGGCGTCGCATTGTTTTCACTTGCCGTGACAACTGTAGTAGAACTTAACAAAGCATTATTCAAATTTGCAATACTACCTAACGGCACTATACCAGTTCCATTATTCTGAATTGTAATATTAAAAACTCTGTGAATATTGTCTCCACGATCACCTACTACAACAACTGTTGCATGGTTTCCAGGTGTTAAATTTGCAATTCTATTATTATGTATCCTAGAAATACTGCTAATTGTAACTGCATTTCCAGCATCATCTCTAAAACCCGCAGCATTTACTGCAGCAACAATTGGGTTTATAATTGCCGCCCCAAGAACTGATTCACTATTACTCGCTGTAAACAACTCATCTCTCTCTGCATTTGTCAAAAAATTATTAAGCGGCACTACAATAGGTGGTGGCGGTGGCGGTGGTGGTGGGCAATTGCACGGCTGCCCCGGATGCACTGGACACCCACCAACAATCGGACCACCAACAAATATATGATAATATGTTGCCGTAAAGAAGTCATCAAAGTTGTCACCTCTCCAGCCATGAACATTTATTCTGTCGCCAGCTTGTAAATTTAATGAAGCCAATTGCGGTGTGAAATCCAAGCGGTTTGAATAAGACGGGATAACTAAATCAAGAGCTCCTCGTGGCGTCTCTATTTCAAGAATATAATCCTCATGCTGTGTTCCCGCTCTATCAATCTCAGCAATAAATCTTCTGTTTTCATCTACGCCTTCAACAATGAACCTTAAATCCGTTACTGTCCCAGGAATCGGATGCCCAATATTAGGGTCTGTGCCTGTTTGTGCTTGTGCTTCCCTTGCCCCAGATGGTGTGTGATTTGTTGATGCATTATTAACACCATTATTAATTACACTAGAAAGCGTTACTTGCCCTTCCCACCCTGCGTTAACAATTAAGTTTCCATTCTCAAATCTAATGTTTGCATTATTATTTGGTGCTCCATTTTCAAGTTGCAAAACCCCATTTACTATTCTAAAATTTCCGGCTACGTTTGGAGAGTTAACCGTTAATGTTGTAAATGGCTGATTTGGTGTTCCGCCTGTGCCTACCCCTAAATTAGTTAGTGCAAACAAAACTTCTTGTCCGTTAACAACGGGCGTACCGATTGTAACCGGCGACATTACAATTTGTGTAATTACCGGGCTAGCATTTGGGTCTTGCGGTGTTGTTTTTGAGATAGGGACTGGTGGGGTTGAATGTGTGTGCGTTATTACATTATCTATATCAACACCCCTATTAACTACGTTTGAGATTGTTACAAGGCTGTTCCACCCCGCTAAAACCATAACTCTACCGCCAAAAAGCCAAATGTTTGCATTTGTGTTTGGTGTTTGGCTTACGTTTAATAACTCTTGTCCTTCTATTCTGAATGAGCCATTTGCGTTAGGGGACTGTATATCGAATGTTGTATATGGCTGGTTTGGTGTTCCGCCTGTTGCTTGAGAAAGACCTACTAAATTAAATGCCACTAACTCGTTTGATATTTCTGCCTCTATTGTAAGCGGTAGCATTACAACTTGTGTTACAACCGGCTCTACTGGCTGGTCTTGCAACCATTGTGCGTGTATTGTTGTGTTTTGGGTTATGGGCGTTGTAAAATCAAACAACTGCCCACCATTTGGTAGTGTAAACCAGTTTGCAAAAGTGCGGTTTGCTCTGGTTGGGTCGTCTGATGGGCGGGTTGCTGTTTGCCCGCTTGCAATTGTTTGCGGGGCTATAGTGCTTCCGCCGTGTGTGTTAAATGTTACGGTAAACTGGGTAGGTGTGGTTTGGTTGCCACCACCACTTCCGTCTTGGTTACCACCGCCAGTTCCGGTTTGGCTTCCGTTGTTGTTTTGGTTTTGGTTGCCCGTAGTTCCGCCACCATTGTTGCCTGTATCATTTCCATTATCACAAGCAACTAATATCAGCGACATTACTACTGTTAAACTTAAAACTAGTAAAATTCTTAGTTTGTTTTTCATTAGGTTTAACCCTCCTATGATTTTGTTTTGTTTATTTTGTTGTTTTGGTTGGTTTGTTATTTTTGTTTTGTTGTTTGTTTGTTTTTGTTTTGTGTTTTGTTTATTTTGGTTGTTTTGCTAAAAACGCAAAAAGGCACACTAAAAAAGTGTACCCTTAAAAATTTTGTTTGTTAATGGTTAGGTTTAAAGTTAAAGCAACAGCCAAAGCCAAAATTACTGCTAGGCAACCAACGTGTAATATATTGCTTGCTTGCTTGCTTGCTTGCTTGCTTGCTTGCTTGCTTGCTTGCTTGCTTGCTTGCTTGCTTGCTTCACTCCTAATTCTACCATATATTTATTATATCATATTTTGCAAAACAACGCAAGCATTTGTGGGGCTTTAATTGCATTTTTCTGCAAAACCTTTCAAAAAAATATTGCAAGGATAAGTTCTTTTTGCAAAAAAGTAAACTGCAAAATGGGGTGTAAAAAAATCTCACACATACTAGCGCACACGCCTGAGTTTTGCTATAAAAAAGCCGTCTGTGTTTGTTATGTGTGGCAATAAGTAAACAAAGCCTTGCTCTGTTATTTTAAAGTCTATCGGTATATCTATTGGCTCTATAATAAAATTTTTGTTTTTGCTTAAAAAGTCTTGCACTACTTGCTCGTTCTCTTTTGCAAAAAGTGTGCAAGTAGAATATAGCATAGCCCCACCCACCTTTACATAGGGCGCGCTTGTGTTTATTATTTGCTTTTGCAAGGTGGCTAAACTATCTACTACATCTGCGGGCTTCAGCCGAATTTCCGGCTTTTTATTTATAACACCAAAGCCAGAACAAGGCGCATCTATTAAAACGTAATCGAATTTGGCATAATCGAATTTGACATAACCGAACTTGCCACAATCACTACCGCTAGGGTTACTGTCTTTACTTGTGCCTTGCGTAAGTAAGTTAGGGTTAAATATTGTTGCATCGTTAACCTTGGTTACTACATTTTCTACACCCATTCGGCTAGCATATTTTTTAATAAGTTCTACTCTGTGTGGGTGTATATCTGTGGCTAACACATTTGCATTTTTATAATGGCTTGCTAAAAATATACTTTTGCCACCGGGCGCTGCGCACAAATCTAGTATACTAACGGGCTTAGTTGCATCTACACCTAGTGCCAAACATACTAGTATAGAAGCAACCCCTTGCGGTGTTAAATTTCTTTTAGCAAAATCATCACCTAACTTAGTACTATCAGCAACGCCCGTACTAACATCAACGCTCGTAGTATCAGCAACACCCATTGCGCCACCGCTTGAAGCATTTGCGCCTATACTAGCATTAAGCATACTACTATGCCTGATATAGTACCCTACATTTGCTATACTTGGCGTATATTCTATTCCGTTTTTCTCAAAAAACGCTTCGGTCTCGCCTTTTGTCGCATTACTTCTATAGTGCGTAAGGTTTGTAGGTTTATAACTTAAAATGCCCCTAGCATTATCCAGCCCAAACTGACTAATCAATTTTTCTACAGCCCACTCGGGATAGTTATATTTAACAGACAAAAATTTAATACGGCAACCCGCTACATTACCCGCCTTGCCAACATCATTCACTCTACCCGGTTTTACAACTTCAATACAATCGCCCACCCCCGCCTTGCCCGCCTTAAACTCTGCGCCAGTCACCGCCGTTTCTAGTTTTAAAAGGCAAGTGTCTAAATCTAACTCTGCAACTTTTCTAAGCGTTTGGTTTACAAAACCACTTAAGGCAGACTTACCCTTTGTTTTTGTAAGTTCTACAACCTTATTAACCGCACCCTTTGGCGAGATAGAGTTAAAGTAAAATATTAAATAAGCCCCAAGCCTAAGCAAGTTAAAAATTACAGGCTTTGGCTTTTTTTGTGTTACCTTGCTAAGTAAATAATCTATTGTAAAAATTTTCTCTAGCGTGCCATAAACAATATTTGTAACCTTAGGTTTATCCGCGGTGCTAACTTTAAATTTTGTTAAATGCTCGTTTAAAACAATGGTGCTAAAAGCCCCACCCCTTAGCACCTTATCTAAAACATCAAAGGCTACACTTAAATAGTCTTGCCCCAAATTTTGCTTTTCTGTTTTCCGCTTGCTTGTTTTCTGCTTATTTGTTTTCTGTTTGTTTGTTTTCTGTTTGTTTATTTTTCCTTTCTTATCCATATTCTCGCTACAGTAAAAGTAACCAATTTTGTTAAAATGCAAACTACTATGTGTGATATATTACTCTGTAAATGTAATTTCTAGTGGTTTTTTCCAGCCCCTTAAAAAATCTGTGGCTAGCATTTTATTCCCGCTTCCCGCTAACAACTCTAATATTTGCACGTAGGTCTCACCCTTACATTTTATAATTAGCCCGCGCTTTGTGCAAGAGAGAACCACTTGCCCTACAGCACCACTTTTTAAATCGCTTTCCAATTCCTGCGCCGTAATTTCCTTAGCCTGATAAACTTTAATTCTCTCACCGCCCATATAAAAAAACACCGCTGTCAGCGCCCTTATTCTATTTATAATTTGTGTAGCCGTTTGTCTAGTAAAATCTATATGCCCATCTTCCTTTACTATTTTGCGCGCGTGGGTTGCTTTAGCATTATCTTGCGCCTTGTGTTTAAACTTGCCTTTAAGCACCCCGCCATTCTCTTTTATGTGAAGCAAAGTTTCCATCAACAACTCGCTACCCATATCAGACAGTTTGCAAAGCAAGGTTTTTAAATTATCCCCAACTGCAGAATTTTTATTATACTGTATATCTAGATGTTTTTGCAAAATAATTTTACCGGTATCAACGCCTTTTTCGGTTTGCATAATGGTAACACCCGTGCGCTTGTCTCCATTAAGTAAAGCCCATACCACCGGCGCTGCCCCCCTATATTCTGGAAGTAGTGAGTAATGTATATTAAGTATGCCATACTTCGCTAGGTCTATAATACTAGGGCTTAAAATCTGCCCATAAGCGCACGTTATAAAAACATCGGCATTTAAGTCTGCTAGTTGGTCTGAATGTTTGTTTATATTTTCAAATTGTAAAATTGGTATGGGCTTAGTTTCGGGTTTGTTTTTATCCAAAGCCACCACATCAGAATTAACCCCCGCGTTCCAGTCCATAACAAACTTTTTAACTTCGGTTGGCTCTAGTTGCTTTTTTCTATTTTTAGGCTTGTCTGTCTGAGACACAACCGCTACAACTTCAAAACGCCTGTCTTGCAGTAATGCCTTTAGCGGAATAGTCGCCGGCGCGGGCGTCCCCAAATAAATTATTCTCATTGTGCTTCCTCTCTTTTTACTGTTATCTTAACTGTATTATCTTAACTATATATCTTTCTTGTCACCCTTTATGTATCTTTCTTACCCTTATAACTTTCTTTCAAGCACCGCTTCAGTAAGTCAAAATTAATATTACTATCCGTGCCATATTAGTATTAATTTGGCAATTCTTGCACGTGCTGAGTGTACAGCACACCATTTAAGTGGTCTATCTCGTGAAACACAGCCCTTGCCGCCAAGCCTTCAAATTCGCGCTGATGCCACTTGCCGTGGCGGTCTTGAAATTTCACCACCACCTTATTAGCCCTTGTAACCAGCCCGCGCTCGCCCGGTATAGACAAGCACCCTTCCTCGTCCGTTTGCGACCCGCTACTTTTTAAAACTTCTGGGTTTATAAGTTCTATGTATTCGTCTTGCTCTATCCCATCTATATCGCTACTAAAGTCTAGCACAACCACGCGCCTTAGTATAGCAATTTGCGGCGCCGCCAAGCCTATGCCAGCATAATCTATTATAGTGTCGCGCATATCGTCCAGCAAATAAAAAAGTCTCTCGTTAAACTCTGTAACGGGGTGCGACACCTTTTTAAGCATTTGCAAATGTTCTGCATTCTCTGCATTCAAAACTTCTTTTACCATTTAAAAATATCTCCTTATTTCATACTAGAAAATGATTGCGGAGCAATCGTTACACCGCTTAAAGCGGTCGGACTATTTTAGCCGTTCGCGAAGATATATGAAATTTCGGCATTGTGACTACGCCCGCAACTCTCAAACATCAGACACCACCTGAAAATTGCGGAGGCACTTAGCAAGAAATTTCATATACTGAGCGCTAAGATAGATTTTGCGGGTTAATCTCTGCAAAAACATTTACTTGCTTTGTTTTGCCCTTGTTAACTATATCGAATATTTTTTGCATTATCTCGCGCGGTTCATTTCTTTTAAGCCTTATTAAAATCTGAAACCTAAACTTATGCTCTATTTTATTTATGGGCGAGCGCGAAGCCCCAAAATACACTATATGCTTGTTGTATTCTTTAAGCGCCTCCCTTAACTCGAAACTCAACTTTTGGGTCGTATCCAGCGCCTTTTGCTCGCTCTCAGACACCGCCAATATTCTCACAATTTTTGTAAAAGGCGGAAAGTTGGTGGTCTGTCTTATGTTCACTTCTTTTTTGTAAAAGCCCAAATAATCGTTTTTAATTGCATAACTGTAAACGTAATGGGTGGGTCTGTAAGTTTGCAAAACGACCATACCTTGTCGCTCATCACGACCCGCCCTGCCCGACACTTGTGTAATAAGTTGAAAGGTGCGCTCTGTACTTTTATAATCTGTAAAGTATAGTGATATATCCGCGTCTAATATGCCTACCAAGCAAACATTTTTAAAGTCGTGACCTTTAGTAATCATTTGCGTGCCAACCAACACCTGCGCTTCTTCGTTTGCAAAACTCGATAAAATATTTATGTAGTCGTCTTTATTTTTTGTTGTGTCGTGGTCTAGCCGTAGCACATTAATTTTGGGGAAAAGTTTTTTAATCTCATCTGCTATGCGCTGTGTGCCGACAGCCCCTTGCCTTAACGCGCTACTATCACACTTAGGGCAAGCGCTTATAATATTATAGCGCATAGAACAAAAATGGCACTTAAGGCTGTTATCGTCTCGGTGATACGAAAGTGAAACATCGCAAGCCTCGCATATGGCAACATAGCCACACTCTACACACCTTATAAAACTTGCATAGCCACGCCTATTTATAAACAGCATAACCTGCATATTCTTTGAGAGCGCCGCACCAATTTTCTCTACCAAAAAGCGTGAGAAAATACTTTTGTTGCCAGCCCGTATCTCATCAGACATATTAACAACCACAGTTTTTGGAAGCGGGTTTTGATTAACCCTAGTCTGCATCTCAAGCAATGTATATTCGGTAGCGCCACCAAGCCCATTATCGCCACTCGCAACCACATTATCGCCACTTGCCCTTGTCTTATTTACCTTAGTTACCTTAGTTTGTTTCGTAGCCTTACCCGCATCGCTTTGCAAACCACCTACAACTTCGGTCGCCTTTAAATAACTATCTATACTAGGGGTAGCGCTTCCCAGCACAAGCGCGGCATTATTATAATCAGCCCGAAGGCTTGCCACAAACTTAGTGCAATAGCGCGGATTGTTATCCGACACATAACTGCTGTCGTGTTCTTCATCTATAATAATTATACCCACGTTCTCTAGCGGGGCAAAAATTGCAGAGCGCGCACCAATCGCAATGTGCGCCTCGCCATTTATAAGCCTACACCACTCGTCAAATCTCTCGCCCACAGACAGCCCGCTATGTAAAATTGCAACACTACTTCCAAACCTAGCACGCAAAGTATTAAACGTTTGTGGCGTTAAACTTATCTCTGGCACAAGCATAATAGCAGTTTTGCCTTGCTCTAAAAAATGTTGTATACAGCGCATATACACTTCTGTCTTTCCGCTTGCGGTAACCCCGTGCAACAAAAACTTGTTTTTACATACTACTTTGTCAGACATAGTACTATTAATTATGGTATTTATGGCGTTTTTTTGCTCATTCGTGAGCGTATGTTGCTTGTCGTCCCGCTTTACAAGTTTTTTATATGGTGGGCGAAATTGCCTTTTGCTTTCAATTTCTAAAAAGCCCTTCTTTTGCAAAGCCCTAATACTTGCCGCCGAAAACATCTTGGTCAAACTAGACATCAACTCAGACTTCTCACCGAGAACGCCCCTATCCAACAAACTTAAATACTCTAACAACTCTGCTTGAGTATCAGCACCCTTCCTTAAACTAGCAAGCATCTGCTCTAGCGTATAATTGTCGGACAAAGTTACTACCAGTCTTTTAAGTTCTTTAACTTGCGACCTACGCATTTGTGCAGGAATAAACAAGCGCAATATATCTACATACCTCAGATTAAACTCGTCTTTCATAGCGCTAGCCAAATAAAGATGCTCTTTTAAAATTACCGGATAGTCATCCGGCGTGCTTTTAATCTCTTTCAGTTTGTCCGCGTCGTAGCCACTTTCATTTTTAATAGAAATAACAAAGCCTTCAATCACCCTATGCCCAAAAGGAACTAACACCCTATAACCCTCGGTTAAAAAGGATAACTCCTTAGGAATAACATAATCGAAGACCCTATCAACCTCGCTAGCAGCAACATCAACAATAACTTCAGCAATCATATATTTTTTAGAGCCTGCGGAATAATTAAACCGAAAAAAATATTTTTTTCTTTGCAGTTTTGACGCCATCTTTTTGGTCAAATTGTTCAGTTTTTTTGTCTTTTTGCGTACACGCAGTACGCTTTTAGACAAAAAAACTTCCAATTTGCCTCAAAAATCTAATCGCCAATTCCTGCAATTTAATTATTCCGCAGGCTCTCAGCGTTCAGCGTTGACAATCAATAAACAAAGCAACCGATATGAAGCGCTACGTTATTCCTTAACAATCTTTAACTTGTCGTTAAAAATTTCTAAAGACACGTGTTCTACAATGTTTTGCTGTTTTTCTAAACGCAAATTTTTACCTATCAAAACCCTTACGCGCTTTGCTACAACATTAGCAAGTACATACCTACAGCCCGCCTTGCTAATCAACTTATCAATTGGTGGTTGAATCATAAACTCTAAACTCCCTTATACCTTATCTATTTTATAAAATTTTTATCTGCCAAAAAAATTATTACAGTTTTAAAATTCTGCAACCTAACTATTAATCAAAAAACCTATTCGCTAATTGCCTACAATCTATTCTATCACAAAATTTAAAATATGTAAACACTTTTGAAAAATTACTAAAATTATTTATTTTATTTTGCTATTTATTTTACTAGTAAAAAATAATTATTTTACGCATAGTTGCGCCAAAGGCTTTACATATGTGGTTTATTGTTGTATAATATATTTAGAAAAAGAATTTGATATTAAAACAAATTAGTATGAGGTTACTTATGGATTATAACAAAAAGTTAAGCACTATGCACAACAAAACGCTTGGTAGGCTTATGTATGGCTTGCCGCAGTTTTGCGAAGAGTTTTTTATTGGAATAGAAAGCAACACCACAATACTTACGCGCCTTAACTACGCGTACGACTTACGTATATTTTTTAACTACTTAGTCGGCAATTCTAGAAGTTTTCAACTAGACATTGGCGAGAGTTTAAAACTTAAAAACCCAGAACTTGTTAGTGGCAAAAGCAATAACAAAAACCTAACTAATTCCACCAACTCAAGCAACCTAACTAACTCAAGCAACCCAACTAACCTAACCAACTCAACATCATCAGAAGCACAACAAACAAAAGAAGCACTAATCGAAAATGCTGTGCGCGCCTTACAAATATCAGACCTAGAGAAAATAACTATAACGGATATAGAGCGCTTTATCAGTTCCCTATCAAGTTACGACACCCACAAACAACGCTCTAACAAAGAGCGCGGCAAGGCACGAAAACTATCCACCATACGCTCTTTTTTTAAATACTTTTTTAACAAAGGCAAACTTAGCAGTAATCTAGCAAGCAAGGTTGCTATGCCAAAAATTAAAGATAAAGAAATTATTAGGCTTGAAGTAGACGAGGTTGTTAAAATTTTGAATGTGGCTGAGAGTGGCGACAAACTTACTACGCGCCAAAAAGCCTTTCACGACAAAACAAGCCTTCGAGACAGCGCCCTTTTAAGTTTGTTTTTAGGCACGGGTATTCGTATCTCAGAACTTGTGGGTCTTAACGTAGACGAAGTAAATTTTGAAGATAACAGTTTTATAGTAACGCGCAAAGGCGGCGCTAGAACAATACTTTACTTTTCTGATGAAGTAGCGGGCGCGCTAATTACATACATAAACCAGCGTAACGAAATTTTACTTGATGCAATTAAAAGCCTTGAGAATAAAGTAACAAAGGCTCATCTAAAGCAAGGCTACATAAAAAGTGAGTGTGGCTTAAGCGCCCAACTTAGCAAACTAAAGTCAGAAAAAGCCCTTTTCTTGTCACTTCAAATATCTAGGATATCTACGCGCGCTGTTCAAAACCTTGTAAAAAAATATGCCGAAGTGGTCTCACCGCTAAAGCGCATTACCCCGCACAAACTGCGCTCTACCTATGGCACAACTCTCTACCGCGAAACAGGCGACATCTATTTAGTTGCCGATGTGCTAGGTCATAAAGATGTTAACACAACCAAAAAGCACTACGCAGCCATAGCAGAAGACTCTAGAAAACAAGCCGCAAACAAAGTCAGACTACGGGACTAATTATTTCTAAATTTTGGGCTGTTCATATGCCGCGTGCCTAAAATAATTCCTAAAATCAAAACTACAGATGCCACGCCTAAAAGCCACCAAATTTGATACGCTAGTGCTAAAATGCCTACGTGAATAAGCACGGCAGAAAACAAAATTATAAAACCCGCAAACCTTGCAATTTTTTTTAAATTAAACTTATGAGCAGTTGTTTCGTCGTAGCCACCAATAAATTCAGCGCCCTTCCCCATTAAAAAAGGTATGCTTAAACCTATAAGCGACAAAGATACACAAACAGCAACAATATGTAAAACAACCACCATTTAACAAAATCCCTTAAAAACATTTTCCGAATTTAAACACATCAAAACCACGACAATCTGAAATATAGCAATCACGACAAAATCAAACTATTTATCATTCTTTCGGCTTCACTATTTAGGCAACGTGCTTTTTTCTGCTTTCTTAAACTTTTTGCTAGATGCAATTTTGTTTTTGTCTATTTTGTTTAGTTTAATGACTCTACCCCCCGTGTGAATTTCATCTATCATAATACCACTATAGTCGGGTAAGTCTAAACACTCGCAACAGTTGTTGCAAGTTTTGTTTTTTACTTTGTCGCACATCTCGCATTCTCCGCAAGATGTGCATTTTTTATTGTCTTTAAGTTGACACTCTTTCATACACTTTTTTGTAACTTTTACGCTATTTTCATAATACTATGTGTGGTAAAGTACTATGGATTTTATGTTTTTGCTCTTTTTTTACTAAACTTTGCTTCCCTTTGCAAACTTTTCTATAATTTTTTCTGCAAGGTAGAGTATGTGCTGGTAGGTTAAGCCCCCTTGTATGTATGCTATGTAGGGGGGGCGAATTGGTGCATCTGCCGACAGTTCTGAAGTAGCGCCTTGCACAAATGTTCCGCCCGCCATAATCACATCGTTTGGATAGCCGGGCATAGCAAATGATTCTGGTGTAACATATGCATCTACTGGTGATACGTGCTGAACCAACTGACAAAAGTCTATAAGCCTATTAGGTGTGTCAAACTTAACCGAGCGTATAAAATCGAAATCTTTAGTAGGGTCGAAGTCTTTTTTCACACTTGGGTGTGTTTCAAAACCTAAACTCTCTAGCACATACCCTAGCAGCAAATTGCCCTTCAGCGCTTGCACAGTTGTATGCGACGCTATAAAAAGCCCCTGAAATAAATATTGATAGCCCGCCGCATTACTGCCCACTTCCAAAGCCAAACCCGGCGCCGTTAGCCTGTTGGCAATTTTGTTTACCCACTTCTCTTTGCCAACAATGTAGCCACCAGTTGCTACAAGCCCACCGCCCGCGTTTTTTATTAAACTGCCAACTATAATGTCCGCGCCCACATCGGTTGGCTCTTTTATGTTAGTAAACTCGCCGTAACAATTATCCACCATTAGCGGTAGGCTTATATTATTTTGCTTTAACGCTTTTGTTAACTCGCCTATTTGGGCAATAGAAATGCTGTCGCGCCACTCGTAACCGCGCGAGCGCTGTAGGTACAAAAGTTTTATTTTTGATGCCGACTTGCCTTTAATCTCTTTTATAATCTGCTTTATGTTTAAACAACCACCAATCAAATCTATTTGCTTGTAGCCAACCCCGTATTCTTTAAGCGAGCCACAAGCCGCCTCACCACCTTGCTTACCGCCTTGCTTTAAACCTTTGTCTAAGCCTATCACCTTTTCTAGCGTATCGTACGGCTTGCCACTTACGCTTAGCATAATGTCCCCCGGTCTTAACATACCAAAAAGCGCGACTGCCAAAGCGTGCGTCCCGCTTGCTAGCGATGAAGAAACTATTGCTTTTAAGCTTAAGCCCTTAGCGCCCAAACTTTGCGCAAACACATTATTTAAAACTTCTCTGCCCCTATCGCCATAACCATAGCCAGTTGTCTGCACAAAATGGCTAGCAGACACCTTATTATCTATAAATGCCTCCAGCACCTTTTTTTGATTATGATACGCAATTTTGTCTAGCTCGGCAAACTGTAAAGCCAAAGCCTCTTGCGCTTCCAAAATTAACTTATGCATATATTTTTTGTAAAAGACTACAACACCGCATTACAAGACAACACAGCACTACAAAACCACAACACCGCAATTTTACAAGACTAAACACAACCACTACAAAACTACAACACAGCACTACAAATA